>DATCRI010000015.1 GCA_036569045.1 Chthoniobacterales bacterium
GCGCGGGGCTTCTCGGGGCCCTTGTGCAGGGCGAAGACGGCGCTGCGCACGCGGAGATCGTCCACGGTGAGGCGTTCGACCTGCAGCAGGTGGTCGGCCCAGGAGTCGAGGCGAAAGAGTTCCACAAAGCGCTCGGGATCCTCCATGTCGTGGTAAAGCCGCCAGCGGCGCGCGCCGTCGCGCAGGCGTTGTTCGCGGAGCTGGTGCATGAGATCGCGGAAGGCCGGGACGTTTTCCGGGGCGATGAAAAACTCGACCGTCACGAGCACGGGGCCGTCGTCGATTTCGGTGGGCAGGTGATCGTGAGCGTAGGGCCAGTCGGTCGGTCGGGTGTGGTCGAGGTCGTCGTTCACCGTGAGCGGAAAGAAGCGGATGCCGATGAGCCCGATGACCAGGCCGCCCGAGGCGATGGCGAAGCATTCCGGGGTGCCGACGACGCCGGCGAGCCAGCCCCAGAGCGCGCCGTCGAGAGCCAGAATGCCCTGAAAGGTGAGCAGGTAGAACGAGAGCGCGCGACCACGCACCCAGGCGGGAACGGCGGTCTGCACCGCGACGTTGAAGTTGATGAAGACGCCGACCCACGCGATGCCGGCGAGGAAGAGCAGCCCGGCCGCCGCGGTGACGTTCGTGGTGAAGGAGAGTCCCGCGTAGGCCGTGGCGCAGACGAGGACGCCGGCGAAAAGAATGCGGTCGAGCTGGAAGCGAGCGCGCAGCCGAGGAACGAGCAGCGCGGAAAGAATCGAGCCGCAACCAAAGGCGCCGAGGAGGAGGCCGTAGCCGGTGGCGTCCGTGCGGAAGACGTCGCGCGCCATCAGCGGCAGGAGGGCCCAGACGGCGCCCGCGCAGAGGTTGTAGATCGCGGCGCGGGCGATGGGGGCCTGCAGGCGCGGGGCGTGCATGAGGTAGCGAAAACCGGCGCGGATGGCGCCGAGGATGTCCTCGGTGAGCTTGAGCGCGGGCGCAGGCGCGGGTTTCCAGAACGCGACGGCGAGGAGCACGGCGACGAAGGATGCGGCGTTCGCGAGGAACGCGGCCGCGGCGCCGGCCGTGGCAACGAGGAATCCGCCGAGGGCGGGGCCGAAGGCCCGGGCGACGTTGAAGGCGATGGCGTTCAACGAGACGGCGGCGGGCACCCACGGTTTCGGCACGAGGTCCTGCACGGTCGCCTGCCATGCGGGGAGGCTGATCGCCGCGCCAAGGCCGATGGCGAAGGTGAAGCCGAGCAGCAGCCACGGCGTGACATGTCCGAAAAGGGTCGTGAGGCCGAGGAGCGTTGCGAAGAGAAGCATCCACGCCTGCGACCAGAAGAGGAGGTGCTATCCACGCCTGCGACCAGAAGAGGAGGTGCTTGCGGTCGACGATGTCGGCCAGCGCGCCGGCGAGCAGGCCGACGAGGAACACGGGAAGCGTGGCGGCGGTCTGGACGAGGCCGACGAGGGTGGTGGACGTCGTGAGGCCGGTCATCAGCCACGCCGCGGCGACGGACTGGACGAGCGTGCCGAGATTCGAGACGAGATTGGCGGACCAGATCGCGCGAAATGCCGGGATGCCCAGAGGCGCGAGCAACGAGGACTTCTGCGACGGGTCGTTCAAAACTTGCGCAGTCTAGTCGCGCCGGGCCAGGGAGGCAAATTCACCCTTCGGCGGGCGGTGGAGCGGGATCGCTCGGCGGCGCCTTCCGATCCTTGTGGCCCCACCAGCTGTTCCACGTGCGGCCGGTGTATTTCTCCTCGAGCTTCGCCTGCACGTCGGCGAGCGTGCCGTCGGCGGGCGTCCAGTGCGGGATGTCGGGGAAATCGAGTTTGCAGTTGTCGCACTTCTTGCCGGGATAGAAGCGAATCGGGCACCAGAAGCTCTCGAGGTTGCGGAGCATTTCGCCGCCGAGGGAGTAAACGCCGGTCATCCAGTCGCAATAGAGGCACCAGATGAGGTCGTGGCCAACGAGGCCGGAAAATTTCTGGCGCGAGATGCTCACCCATTCCGCGTGATTGTAGGGGGGCAGGCGAATCGTGCGAACGAGCACGGGATAGGTGGTGAGCTGGGAGAAGCGGATGAGGAGGAAGGCGGGCAGGGCCGGCAGCGTGGCGAGGAGCGCGAGGTAATTGCGCGCCGGGCTGGTGAGGCGGTTCAGCGTGCCGGCAAGGACGGTGCCGGAGGTGCCGCGAAGTTTCGCGTGCCACCAGCAGAACGTCTGCATCACGGCGATCTGGGCGAGCCAGCAACCGAGCAACCCCCAGAGACCGTGAAGGCCCCAGGCGAGAACCCAGGGAACCCATGTGAGCAGACTGACGGCGACGTCGAGCCCGGGGGCGACGATCACGCGATCCGTGCGCCGGCCGATGGCCATGAGGGCGAGGATGACGGCGGCTTCGTAGAGGAAGAAAAGGAGGAAGGCGAGCGCCATGGCGCGGAAGCTATGCGGCGCGCCGAACGTCGACGAGGAATCTTCGCACCGTGCCCGCTTTTTCTTTCACGGTCCGGGCAGGCCTGCGCGGCCTAACTCGTCTTCAGCACCTGGATGAAGGCTTCCTGCGGGATGTTCACCGAGCCGATGGACTTCATCCGCTTTTTGCCTTCCTTCTGCTTCTCGAGGAGCTTGCGCTTACGGGTGATGTCGCCGCCGTAGCATTTCGCGGTGACGTCCTTGCGCATCGCACTTACGGATTCGCGGGCGACGATCTTGCCGCCGATCGCGGCCTGGATGGCGACCTGGTAGAGCTGCTTCGGAATGACGTCCTTGAGCTTGGCGGCGACGGCGCGGCCACGCGACTCCGCCTTCTCGCGATGGACGATGGAGCTGAAAGCATCCACCGGCTCGCCGTTCACGAGGATGTCGAGCTTCACGAGATTCGAGGCGCGGTAGCCGGCCGGTTCGTAGTCCATGCTGCCGTAGCCGCGGGTGACGCTTTTGATCTTGTCGTGGAAGTCGACGAGGATCTCGTTCAGCGGGATCACCGCGGTGATCATGATGCGCTTCGTATCGATCGACTCCGTGTGGTCGACGGTGCCGCGCTTATCCATGATGATCTGCATGAGGTCGCCGATGTTTTCATTCGGCACCATCACGAAGCATTTCACGACGGGCTCGCGGATTTCCTCGATCACGCTCATGTCGGGAAGGTTCGCGGGATTGTCGACCTCGATGATGTCGCCGCTGGTTTTCACCACCTCGTAGATGACGCTGGGATACGTCGAGATGATGTCCATGTCATACTCGCGGCGCAGGCGCTCGATGATGATCTCCATGTGGAGGAGGCCGAGGAAGCCGCAGCGGAACCCGAAGCCGAGGGCGACGGAGGATTCCGACTGGAAATTGAAGGCGGCGTCGTTGAGCTGGAGCTTGCCCATGGCGGCCTTCAGGTGCTCGAAATCGGCCGTGTTGATCGGATAAATGCCGCTGAAGACCATCGGGTGGACTTCCTGGAAGCCCTCGAGCGGCCCGGCGGCGGGCTTGCGCGCGTCGGTAAGCGTGTCGCCGATCTTGATCTCGGCCGTCGTCTTGATGTTCGCGATGAAATACCCGACGTCGCCGGAAGCGAGCTCGGGAATGGCAAACATCTTCGGGGTGAAGACGCCGACCTCCTTGATCTCGTAGTTCTTGTTCGTGAACATCAGCTTCACCTGCATGCCGGGAGCGATGCGACCGGAGAACACGCGGACGTAGCCGATGACGCCGCGGTAGCCGTCGAAGACGGAATCGAACACGAGCGCGCGCAGGATTTCGTCCTCGTTCTTCGGCGGCGGCGGCATGCGGGTGACGACCGCCTCGAGGATGTCGCGAATGCCGAGGCCGGCCTTGGCGCTGGCGGCGATGGCCTCCTCGCCGGGAATCGCGAGGATGTCCTCGAGCTGCTTCCGGACGGTGGGCAGGTCCGCGTTCGGAAGGTCGATCTTGTTGATGACCGGAATGATCGTGAGGTTCTGCTTCGCGGCGAGGTGGACGTTCGCGACGGTCTGGGCCTCCACGCCCTGGGCGGCGTCGACGATGAGCAATGCGCCTTCGCAGGCGGCAAGGCTGCGCGAGACTTCGTAGGTGAAGTCCACGTGGCCGGGGGTGTCCATGAGGTTCAGCCGGTAGTCGAGGCCATCGTCGGCGCGGTATTTCATCGTCACCGGGTGCGACTTGATCGTGATGCCGCGCTCGCGTTCCAGGTCCATCGAATCGAGGAGCTGGTCCTCCTTTTCGCGGTCGGAAATTGTGCCGGTGCTTTCGAGCAGGCGATCGGAAAGCGTCGTCTTGCCGTGATCGATATGGGCAATGATGCAGAAGTTACGGGTGCGTTCGATAGACATCGGGCGAGCCGGAGACGATCCGTGATCGCGGGAACCAAGTCAATCGAACGAAACGGGATTGACAGGATTTGACGGATTGCCGGGGATGGGCGGGATGGACGATGACAAGGACGAACAGCCGCCGTTCCGGTGGAATCGGCAGGCGGTTTTCATGCTGGTATTGTGCATGTTCGCGATGGCGCTCCCCCTGGGCGGCGTCGTGTGGTCCCTGCGCGGCTACCTCACGGCGCAGCAACGCATCGCGGCCGAGGCGATGGCATCGCCGACCCCTGCAAAGCCGGCGGTCGACACGGTTTCCCTCGAAAAGAGTCTGGAACGCGTTTCCGATGAACAGTTTGCGTCGACCGTGACCCTGAAGGAGGACGGCACGAGCCTCGAACTGACCGTCGCGCCCGGAGACATGGCCGCGCGGGCGGCGCGGATCGGCGAACTGGCGAAGGACGCGGGCGGGAGCGCGCTCGACATGAGCGATCCCGAGGCGAAGTCGCGCCGGCTGATGGTGCAGGTGGCCGCCTCGCGGCTGGACCTCCTCAAGCGGGCCATCCGCGGCGAGCGCGTGGATTTTTCGGCGATCCCGGCGGGCGCCGAGACGCAGATGCTCGAAGTGGAGCTGCGGGCGCCGTGATCCTGGTGACGTTTGCGGTGCCGTTCGAGAGTGCGGCGTTTCGACGGGAGGTCGTCAGTCGCGACGTGCGCATCCTGCATACCGGTGTCGGCGCGGATGCCGCGCGGGCGGCGCTGGAACAGGCGCTGTGTGAGGGAGTGCCGGAGCGGGTGATTGCATCGGGCTTCGCCGGGGCGCTGGTTCCCGAGCTGGCCATTGGGGAAGTCGTGACGGAGCGGTCCCGGAGAATCGCCAGCGCCGCCGAGGTGCTCGCGACGGCGGAGGACAAGCGCGCGTTTCGCGAGCGGACCGGGGCCGAAGTGGTCGACATGGAGACGGAGGCGATCCGCGAAGTGTGCGAAGCCGCGGGCGTGCCGCTCTCGATCCGGCGGGTGATCAGCGACAGAGCGGAGGACGACCTGGGTCTGCCGCCGGTTCTGCTCGACGCGCTTTCCGCGCGGCCGGTGAGCGCGATGCCGCGTCTCCTCTGGACGCTGGCCACGCAGCCGGCGCGGCGCCGGGCCTTTCTCCGGCTGGTGCGTGATTGTCGCACGGCGCAGCGCGCGCTGGCGGCGACTTTGGTCGAGGAACTCGGCGGCTAAAGCGTCGACGTGTAGCTGAGGGGGCTGATCTCTTCCATGGACGTGTGGCCCGTGAGGACATGGCCGAGACCTTCCTGAAAAAGGGAGAGCACCCCGTGACGGAAGGCGACTTCGCGCATTTGCGATTGCGGAGCGTTTGCGCCGATGAGGTCCGCGAGGTCGGGGGTGATCGGGCACATTTCCATGAGGGCGATGCGGCCGGAATACCCGATCTCGTTGCATTCGCTGCAGCCGGTCTTCTGGTAGATCGTGGTGACGTCGCCGGGAATCTCGATGGAATTTTTCGCGAAAATGCGGCGGATGTCGTCGGTGAGCGGCGTGGGGCGCTTGCAGAAGGTGCAGAGCCGGCGGACGAGGCGCTGCGCCTGGCTGAGGGCGAGGGCGTCGGCGAGAAGGTAGGGCGGCAGGCCCATCGAGACGAGGCGGCTGATGGCGCGCAGGCTGTCGTTGGCGTGCAACGTGGTGAGCACGAGGTGGCCGGTGAGCGCGGCGTTCACGGCAGCGTTCGCGGTCTCCTCGTCGCGGGATTCCCCGATGAGAATGACGTCCGGATCGGCGCGGAGCAGCCGGCGGAGGCCCTGCGGAAAATCGATGCCGTTGATGGGGTCGGTCTGCGTCTGGTTGATGCCCTCGATCTCGTATTCGATGGGGTCCTCGATCGTGTGAATGTTCAGTCCTTCGCGGTTGATGCTGTTGATGAAGGCGTAAAGCGAGGTCGTCTTGCCGCTGCCGGTCGGCCCGGTGACGAGGACGAGGCCCTGGTCGCGGTTCATCGTGTCGCTGATGATCTGCGACTGGCGCGGGGTGAGGTTGAGCTCGCTGAGGCGTTTGACGCCGTCCTTCTTGTCGAGGAAGCGGATGGTGAGCTTCTGGAGGTCGCGTCGGCAGGGAATGGCGGATACGCGACAGTCAATGCGGCGCTTGCCGATGCTCATCGCGAAGCGGGCGTCCTGGGCGTCCTGCCGGCGGTGACCCATGTTCGAGTAGTTCTTGATGAGACTGATGAAGCGCGGCAGGCCTTCCTCGGGGCAGGAGTGGATGACCTGAAGCTCGCCGTCGATGCGGGCGCGGAACCGGGCCGTGTTGAAATATTTCTCCACATGGAGGTCGCTCGCCCGGCCGGAGATGGCGCGGTAGAGGACCCAGTGGACGATCTGCTCCGGCGTGGTGTGGATGCTCGCGGGATTCAGGCGCTGCATCTCGCCCGCGTCGATTTCGACGAGGTTCGTGGTGTCGGAGTAATCGAGATGGCCGGCGCCGGGATCGGGGGCGGCGGCGACCCTGGCGCCACGGCCGCGATTGCGGGCGATGGCCTCGAAGATGCCGTCCCGATCGGCGAGGACGGGCACGAATTTGAATTCGTCGGAGCCGGTGGAGAGCCATTCGTCTTCGAAGGCGTAATTCTCGCGTTCGGCGACGAGCAGGTAAACGTGGTCCTTGCCGACGTGGAGCGGGTAGACGCCGTGCTTTTCGAGAAGGGTGTCGGGGAAGGTGGATTGCCCGGGGGCGTATTCGGAGTTGAAGACCGCCTCGCGACGCGAGAGGTGAGTGAGCGCAACGCCGTAGTGCTTTGGCAGAAGCTTGAAATCGACGATGCGGCGGTAGTCGTTGCCCTCGAACGCGTGCTCCGCGGCCTCGAGGTCTTCCGCCTCCTTGGGCGTGAGCGGATAGACGCGGCGGAGCCAGCGCGACATCGTCAGGAGACCCTGGCCCCGCGGCACGGGCTCCATGACGGGCAGGGGGGCGGGCTCGAGCGGATTGATTTCCAGCCTGGCATTGAGATCGTCCTGAAGCTCGAGATACTGCGTTCGCGACACGAGCGTGCGAATGACGAACTCCCCGGGGATGCCCCAGAGATCCTGCGCGGCGGGATTGTAGTGGGCGCAGAGAAGCAGCGGGCCGAGCGAGCCAAAGGGCAGCCACGGCTCGCTGGCGATTCGATTCTGCGCAAGACGACGGAAGATCTCTTCGGCGCGAGTGGAACAGGCGGCCCGGGTGAGGCGCAGGGGAATGATTTCGAATTCTCCGGCCAGCCATTCGAGCGCGCTCCCGGCGTCGCGGCGGTTGAGCTGGGCGATGGCGTCGTGGGGATCTTCTTCCGGAGGAAACGGCGGAACGGCGAGGCCGCGGGAGGTCAGGGTTTCCGCGAGGGCGAGCCAGGAGGCTTCATTCATGCTGGTTCGGGCCGAGAGGCTGATAGTCGCTGGGGAAGGAGTAAGAGCTGGCGCTTCCCGGGTTGCGTTCGCCGGTGAGGAGCCCCATGCCGACGGTGCCGGGGCGGATCAGTTCGAAGGCGTAGCCGTTCCATTGGATGCGATAATCATCGGTCGAAGACGACGTGGTGTCGCTGAAATTTTGCGGGACATACGGGGCACCCGGGGCGCCGGGCGTGCTGGGGTCGGGATTGCGCCATTGCAGGGTGCGGAGGATGGCAAGCTCGTCCGCGGTGGAGGAGTCGTTGCGATTGAGGACGACGTCCCAATTCGTCTGGTTGAAATGGAGGAGGCCGCGGTTCAGGAGCTGGAGGTTGTCGCGAGCGACGGTTTCGCGCGCGGCCGTAGAGGTCCCGCTGAATCCCTGGATTGCGATGGCGGCGAGGATGCCGATCAGCGCGATCACAACGACCATCTCGGGAAGGCTGAATGCCCGGAGGCGGGAGCGGGAACCGGCGTTGGCGGGTGAAAGCATTGAGGCCTCAATAACCGATCGATCCGCCGGGGCCGGTGAGGGGCACTTTCGAGAGAGGAATGAGGGCGGTGGGAAGCGTGATGGTGTAGCCGCCGGGCATGTAGTCGGCGAAGCTGCTGGGGGCGTAGGCGAGGTAGGGAGCGAGGAGGGCGTAGCGCTCCGCGGGGGTGCTGGTGGCGCCCCACCCGGCGACCGCGCTGGCCTGCCCGTGGGCCTGCAAATAAGACGCCATGGAGAGATTGATCGCGTCGGCGCGGGCAATGGCGAGGCTTTCCTCACTGTCGCTCTTGATGCGGACGATGTTCGGCAGCGCTAGGAACGTGATGATGCCAATGAGGCCGACCGCGGCGAGGACTTCCACGAGCGAGAAGGCCGAGTGGTATTTTGGATTTTGGATTTTGGATTTTGGATTTTCCGAAGGCTTCGCTTCGCTCGCATTGATCACTCTGCCGACGCGGTGTTTTTGGGAAACGCGTCGCGGCGTTGCCCAATCCAAAATCCAAAATCCAAAATCCAAAATTGACAGGTTCATGGGGTGATGAGGTTGACCTTGGGATAGGAGCCGGATGGCCAGTCGGTGATCTGCAGGTATTGGCCGGACTTCACCATCGCGTCGGAGCGCACCCGGTCGACGTTCGACGTGTTCGCGACAAGGTGGGAGTAGGTGGCGCTGTCGAGGTAGGCCTGGACGAGCGCGAGACGGGCGAGGCCGTTGGCGGCGGCATTGTATTCCGTTCGCGCCGAGGCCAGGGAGCGCGGGGCGGCGCTTCGGTAGGCCACCCAGCTGTTGACGGCCTCCTGGACGACGGCCTGCTGCTGCCGGGCGATGACCAGCCGGGAGTCGGCCGAGGCGTTCGAGAACGCGGCGATGACGAGCGAGGCCATGATCGCGATGATGGCGATCACGAGGAGCAGCTCGACGAGGCTGAATGCGGTCCGGCGGGATTTCATGAACGGAAAAAAACAAGCTCCGGCGGGTTGGCCACCGGAGCTTGTCTGCTGCATTTGGAGCGTGCTTCGTCGAGCGCTGTGTCTTTTTTCGGCGAAGCACTCCTCCGAATCATTTATATCTTCATTCAAAGAAGATCTGTGCCTGCACTAGTTTGCAGGGCTCGCTGAGCCGGCTTTGACGTAAGCAAAACCGGTGGTCGGACTGTAGGTCAGGAAGCCTTTAACCGCCGTGGTGTAGTCGGCAGGATCCATGTCGAGTTTGACAGTCGTGCCATTAGCGGTGGCTCCGTCAATCAAATCGGCAACGGCGGCTGTGCCGGTAGCGTCGCCAGAGAACGAGTAACCTGCCGCGATGGCCGCAGCGGATACGGATGCAATGTTCTGAGCATTACGCTGATCTCGCGCGGTTCCCGCGGATTGGGTAATGCCCGAAATATTCGGGATGGCGATGGCGGCGATGATGCCGATGACGGCGATGACGACGAGAAGCTCGACCAGGCTGAAGCCCTTGCGGGTGTTCTTGCGGCGGAGCTTGCTGCGGAATTGGGCGACGGATGGATGGTTCATAAATGAGTTGATTTACGAAGAGGGTGCGTCCGTGCCGTCCCCGGGGCAATGCAGGGGAGTTTGTATATTGCGAGGGGGAAACTACTTAGGGAGGGGCTGGAAACTCAACCGCCCGGCAGGGGAATTACCTCCGGGCGGTCGTTTGCGAAAGATGGGGATCGACGCGTCGAAAATCTGCACGCAGTCCGGTTAAGGCGTGGTGGAAGAAGCCCCGGTGAAGGAAAAGGCAAGGCGTCGGCCGAGGCCGCTGACCTTTTGCTTGAATCCGGAGTTAGCGGTGAAGGTCATGTTGCCGACGGCGTCCGTGGTGAACGTGCCGGTGATGTTGTTGCCGTTCTTTCCGGAATTCCCCGAGAAGGTGAACACGATGGTGGAGGCGTCGACGACGGTGTAGGTGCCCCTGGCCTTGAGCCGGACAACGACTTTCTTGCCGGCCGGGAGATTCTCGTTCTTCAGCACCTTGCGGGGATCGGCGAGGACCTTGGCGCGGAGGTCGAGGCTTCCCTTGCCGTTGGCGAGAAGCGTGAGGTCGACCGAGACCTGAATCCCTCGCGCGCCCTGCCCGGAGATGAGGACGCGGGCATCGCTGCCGTCCGAGGTGGTCGCATTGGCGGTGGCGACGAGCGAGCCCGTCTTCTTGCCGGTGGTGACGGTGGCGGAGCCGTCGTAGGGATTGAAGTAGGGGCCGAAGGCCTGGGCGCTGGCGATGGCCAGGCCGGAGAGGACGAGGAAAAGGAAACGACGGGGAAGGGATTTTGTCTTCATGGCTGTGTTCCTGAATTTCAGCCGCCAAGTTGCGTCTGGCAATGGGGGAAAGTCCTGATTTTACGGGAGATACTTTCCCCGGAGTCGCGCGGGTTTCCCCCAGTGCAAGGGAGAAGCTACGCCTCGATGATGTGGTTGCGGATGGCGTAGCGGACGAGGTCGCTAAAGGCGTTCAGGCGGAGCTTGCGCATGATGCCGGCGCGGTGGGTCTCGACGGTCTTGACGCTGATGCCGAGGTCGGTAGCGACTTCCTTGTTGCTGCGGCCCTCGGAGAGGAGCTGGACGATCTCGCGTTCCCGGGGCGTGAGGGCGTCGTCGGGCGTGGTCTCCAGCGGCTCGCCGGCGGTAGCGCGAAGGAAGCCCTGGAAGATCCATTCGCTGAGCTTCGAACTGCAGAAGTGGCGGTCCTCGAGGACGGCGCGGACGGCGGCGACGAGGTGGGTGCCGGCGTCGGACTTGAGGACGTAGCCGCGGGCGCCGGAGCGGAAGACCTCGCGGACGAGCTCCTCGGTCTCGTGCATGGTGAAGATGATGATGCGGATCTCGGGGCGGATCTTCCGCACCTGCCGGGTGGCGTCGATGCCGTTGAGGCCGGGCATGCTGAGGTCGAGGATGGCGACGTCCGGCGCGCAGGATGCGATGCCGTCGAGGGCTTCGCGGCCGGTGGCGGCCTCGCAGCAGATTTCCCAGCCGGGCTGGGCGGTGAGGAGGTCGCGCACGCCGTGGCGGACGACTTCGTGGTCGTCGGCGATGAGGATTCTAGTCGTCGGGCAGGACATCGGAGTCGAGGGGCAGGGTGGCATGAATGGTGGTGCCATCGCCATTGGATTCGATGGTGAGGGAGCCTTTGAACTGGCGAAGGCGCTCGCGCATGCCGGCAATGCCGACGCCGGGAACGGGGTGATCGTCGTGATTGGGGCCGTCGGGGATGCCGCGGCCTTCGTCGCGAATGGTGAGGGCGAGCGCGCCCTGCTCGACGGCGAGGCGAATCCAGGCGCGGCGGCTGCCGGAGTGGCGGTGGATGTTGCTGAGACCTTCCTGGACGACGCGGAAAATGGTCGTCTCGACCTCCGCGGGCTGCCGCTCGAGCGTCTCGGGGGCGTCGAGTCGCACGACGATCTCGGTGCGCGAGATGAAGCCGTCGACATACCAGCGCAGGGCAAAGAGGAGACCGACTTCGTCGAGGAGAGGCGGATGGAGCAGATAGGAGATGGTGCGAATCTCGCGCAGGCTCGTGTCGGTGAGGGAGCGGATGTCGGCGAGGAGGGCCTCGGCGGAAGACGCGGAAAGGCGGGTCTCGGGGCCGAGTCCGGTGAGCTGGGTGAGCGCCATCTGAATGGCGGTGAGCGTCTGCGCGGTGGAGTCGTGGAGTTCCCGGGCGATGCGACGTCGCTCCTCGTCCTGCGAGCGAAGGAGGTGGCCGGAGAGCTGGCGAAGCTCGTCGCTGGCGTGCTTGCGCTGCGAGATGTCGCGGAAATTGAGCTGGATGACGTCGTCGTCGCCGGTCTCGTAGACGCGGGCGGTGACTTCGAAGTAGTGGCGGGTGTCGTCTTCGTTACGAATGGACACCTCGGCTTCGCGCCTGGTGGAGTCCGGCGCGAGGATGCGCTCGAAGGCGCGACGAACCCGCGATGTGCGAAAGGGCGCGAGGGCGCCGAGGGGACGATTCAAGAGAAAGAGGCGGCTGAGGTTCAGGAGGCGGCAGAAGGCGGGATTGACGTCCGTGATGAGGTGGTCGGCCTGGCGGATGATGACGATGCCATCGGCGGCCGTCTCGAAAAGGCGGCGGTAGCGGATTTCGGATGCCTCGAGGCGCTGGTGAGTGAGATGGGTGAGCGTGATGTCGCGGGCGACGCACTGGATCTCGCGGAGCTGGCCGGTCTCGGAAAAAATGCCGCGGTCGGTGCGGCGCAGCCACGAGACCCCCTCGCTGGACGAGTGATCGGGCAGCGGAAGGACGCGGTGGTTGAGGGTGACGACGGGGTTGTCGACGGAGAGCGTGTCGATCGCGCTGGTGACGCGGCGGATATCCTCGTTCGCGACGAGGCGATGGGCGTCGAGACCGATGAGACTTTCCCGGCGGACGTTGAAGTAACGGCAGAGGGCCTCGTTGGCGAAGGTGATGCGGCCGTTGGGAAGGTAGCGGAGAATGAACTCGGTCTGGTCCTCGACGATGGCACGGTATTTGGCTTCCGCCCGAAGAACGGTGCGGGCGAGGTCCTCGATGGTGCGGGCGAGATCGGCGAGTTCGTCGCGACCACGAAGTCCGAGGTTCGTGGGAAGCTGGTCGTTGCGCCGGGCGGCCACGAGACGGGTGGCGAGCTGGCGAACGGGGAGGATGACGTTCGCGTCGAGGAGATACCAGACGACGAAGAGCAGGATGCCGGCGGCGGAGGCGAGGCCGATGACGAAGATGCGAATGGTGCGCGCGGCCTGAAAGTGGAGGTGCCGGTCCCCCGCGAGCTCGGCGGTGGCGATCCAGTCGCCACGGAGATCGCGCAAGGGGAAGAGGGCGGCGACTTCTCCGGAATCGACGACGCGCACGGAAGACGGGGGTGGGGGCTCCGAGAGACGATTTCCCCCGCCAGGAATCAGGAAGCGGATGTTGTAGCCAGAGAATTCGTTGACGAGGCGGGGGGCCGCGCTCGAGATGATGCGGCCGGCGACGAGCGTGCCGGCGGCGGAACCATCGGCGGAGAGGACCGGAACGGCCGTGACGTGAAAGAGGCGCTCGGCGATCGTCATCAGTCCCGCGGGAGGTTCGCCGTCCTTCGTCGCGGGAACGAGGGGCTGGGCGGCGAGGGCGGTGCCGATCTCGCCGGCGGACAGGTTCGGAAGGGTGCGCTCCACGAAAACGAGATCGCCGGACGGGCGGTAGAGGGCAACGAACGAGAGGCGCAGGTCGACGAGCGTTTGCGGGGCAAGGGCCGGGGATGGTGGGGCGGAGGGGCTGCCTTCCGCAAGGTCGCGGACGGCGCTGCGACCGGCCAGCGCCCGGGCGTCGACGATGAGGGGCGCGAGATCTTCGGCGAGCTCGGCGGCGAACTGGGAGGTCTGGCGCGTGACGTCCGCGATCTCCACGTCGTCAAACTGGCGCTCGATCACGATGCGGGCGAACGCAAGAACGATCGCGAAGAGCAGGGTGACCGTCGCGGCGAAGACGAGGAGGGATTTGAGGCGAAGACTCATGCGGTAGCCGAACCGGAAAATCAGGGATGCGAGACGGCGGCGGCAACCGGTTTCTTCTTGGGCAGGATGACTTTGCTGAGGCCGAAGATGGGACCGTAGATGGCGTAGACGAGGAAGCCGACCATCACGCCCATCGCGACCATGGTGACGGGCTCGAGGATCTTGTCGATCTGGTTCGCGATGGTGTCGAGCTCGTCCTCGTAGTCGGAGGCGATCTCGTCGAGCATTTCGTTCGCGGAGCCGGTCTCGCTGGCGATCTGCATGACGGCGGAGAGCGTGCGGCCGTCGGGGCCGAGCCAGTGCGACTCCATGAGGAAACTTTCGGGCAGGTCGAGGCCGTCGATGACGTGCTGGCGCACGCGGGTGAAGAATTCGCGGTAGTAGACGTGGCTGGAACTGGCGGCGGTGATTTCGAGGGCGGTGGAGATGCGGACGTTCGCCTGGAGGAGCATGGCGAGCGCGCGGAAGCTCACGGTGGCGGCGGATTTGCGAATGATGGTGCCGATCGTCGGCAGGCTGATGATGAACTTCTGGACCGGCGGCCGGGCGTAGATCCTGCCCCAGTTCTTGAAGAGCAGGCCGAGGCCGATGAAGGGGACGACGGCGAGGTAGGGCTGGTGGATGAGGAGGTTCGAAAACGCCATCATCGCGATGGTCGCGAAGGGGAGTTGGGCGTTCATGGAGCCGTAGAGCTTCGCGATGGCGGGCACGAGGGTGAAGCTCATGGCGATCGTCACGGCGACGGCGAGCACGAGAACGATGCAGGGATAGATCATCCCGGTCTTGAGCTTCTTGAGGATGCGGACGGTCTTGCGCTGGCTGTTCGCGATCTGGGCGCAGACGGCGGAGAGGCGTCCGGACTCTTCGCCGGCGCGAATGAGGGCGAGGACGTCGTCTGGGAAGGCATCGGGGAACGCCGCCATGGCGTCGCTGAGTTTTTCGCCGATGGAGATCTGGTAGGCGAGTTCGGCGAGGATGCCGCGATAGCGCGGCGACTTCACACGTCCGGTCTGGAGCTCGAGGCTCTTGATCGTCGAGATGTTGCGCTCGAGGCAGCGGGCCAGACCGCTGAAGACGGCGACCCGCTCGTCGAGCGAGGGCTTCTTCGCGCTCATCCGATGGACGAACTCGTCGGCGCCGCCGATGTTGGTGACTTTCGCGGTTTCGTTGGGGGCCTTGCCCGCGCCGACGAGGGCCTTGGCGTCGGTGTCGGTATCGACGACGGTGTCGTGGGATCGGCCGGTCGCGTTGTTGGTGAGGGTGACTTTCTTGAGCATGCGGCGCCGGCAATGGGATCAGCGAAGAGATGGGCGGATGACGGTGAGCGTGCTGGTGCGGAGGGCGGTGGTCGAGTTTTCGCCAGCAGACCATGTGCCGGCGGCCCAAGCGCCGCTTTGCGGGGTGGTGCGGTAGGTGAGGGTGGTGGTGGCCTGATCGACGGTGCCGAGATTCGTGATGGGCAGGGCTGCGGCGGTGAACGTGAGGGAGGCGACGGCGGAGTCCTCGGGCAGGATGGCGATGATCTTATCGGGAGCGAGTCCGAGCTGGTAGAGCCGGGCGGCCTGCTCGTGAAGGTTGAGGCAGCGGGCGATGCGCGCGTTGATTTCCTCCTGTGTGAGAGTGGCAAGCGCGAGGGCGGCGGCGGCGGCGGTGACGACGAGCAGCACGCCGGCGGCGATGAGAACCTCGATAAGCGTGTAGGCGGCGGTGCGGGGACGGTTCATGGCGCGACGCTCTCGACCCAGGCGGTGCGGGTGGCGAGCTGCCCGAGGAATTTCGGATCGTTCTCCGGCAGGATGCGAACGGAGCCAGCGACGACGAGGACGGAACGGTCGGAACGGATGCCGCCGATCTGGCTGACGAAACCGATGGCGTTGATATTGACGGGCACGTTCTCCAATTCGAGGAGCAGGCGCCATGAGGGCGAGATGGCGGTGAAGTTCATGACAAGGGGGAGGACCGCGGCGGTGGATTTGACGGCCAGGATGACGCGACGGCTGTTTTGCAGAGAGAGATTGACGATGGGAAGGACGCCGCTGGATTGGTCGATGAGGATGAGGATGGCGGGCAGGTCGTCGGCCGCGGCGTTTGGATAGGTGGATTGGCCGACGAGATTAAGGGTGAGGACGTTGCCGGTGATGAGGACGTTGCCGAGGGCGGGATTGTCGAGGGTGACGGTGACGGTGCCGGGGAGAAGGCCAAGCGGGTCTGCGGTGCAGGTGACGCCGTCGGAATTGTCGTTGTCGGAGACGAGGCCGTTGACGGCGGCCGTGGTGACCTTCGCGCGCGAGGAATTGGCGGCGGGATTCGAGTTGTCGAGGGCGTCGAACTGGCCGGCCGCGTAGAATGAAGCGCCGCCGGTGCGAGGGTTCGCGATCTGACGTGGAAGCGCGAGGTTGTTCATCAGGACGGTGTTTCCGCCGAGACTGAGAATCGAGAAGAGGCTGACGCCGGGGAGCGTGGTGTAGGAGTTCGACGTGAGGCCGATCGAGGTGGGGTAGGTCCAGAGGAAGGTGAGACCGGCGGTGTCGAGGCCGGAGAATGCCACGGTGGCGGAAGGCGTGAGCGTGGGCGTCTGGCTCACAAGGAGGGTGCCGGAGAGCAGGGGCGAACGGGAGCGGAGCTGGAATTTGCGGGGGATGCTGGGGGTGTTGGAGATGCCGTCGCCGAGGAGGATGTAATTGTTCGCGTTGTCGTTCGGCACGAAGGTGTAGCCATCGCCGTTCCCGGGGGAGAAGAGATTCACGCCGGCGGGGGCCTCGACGGAAAGGAGCGGCGCGCTGCTCCAGGCGGGAACCGTGATGGCGCCCCAGGTGGGATCGGCGAGGGCAAAGGTGGCAGCGGTGCCGGACGTGGAGGAGATGAGGCGCTCGAGCAGGAACTCGGAGGCGAGCGAGCGGGAGTTCTCGTAGGCGACCCGGCGCTTGGTGGCGGCGGCGAGTTGTTCGACGTAATTTGCCCGCGCGGTAACGAGCGAGAGCCAGCCGGCGGTGAGCACGCCGACGACGGCGACGAGCAGGAGCGCGAGAAGAAGAGCGGAGCCGCGATTTCGGGGGGTCTTCATAACGCGGGAAACATCGGGACGGCGAAGAAGAATGCGGTGCGCCCACCCATGGCGGCATAGGAGGCCTTCGGGTCGTTGCTTGTGTAGGGGGGGGCGGCGATTGCTGATTCCAAGGTATGCGCGGAGGGGTCCGGCCACCAGATGAAATAGAAGGGGCGCTCGCGGGCGATCTTGAGGCGATCGACGGCGTTGCCCTCGACGATAGCGGCGCGGGAATCGCGCTCGAAGGCGACGACGAGGGGATTGAAGGGGACGGAGGTCCCGGCGGGCGGCGCGGGATAGAAGACGTCGTAGTAATCGGTGAGACCGAGGAGACCGTCGCTGGCGGTGGTGGTGACGGTGCCGTAGCGCTTCACGCTGGCATAGGTGCCGGCTGGCGACGTGGTGGGGGTGAGATCGATGTCGTAGATCGCGAAGAGCGAAAGGACGCCGGAATTTGCGGCAGGGGCGAGAATGAAGATGGAGGCGTTCGTGGCGAGGGAGGCGCCGCGGTAGGCGACGAAGGTGGAGGCGGTCGCGGGAACGATCGTGGCGAGGAGGGTGCGAAAGGCGTCCGGGGTATCGAGGCTGGTGCCCTGGATGAGGGCGGGCAGGGAGAGGGCGGCGCCATGGAAGGGATTCACCGCGTTTCGACCGAGGCAGAAGACGGCGACGGCGCTCTGGACGTCGGTGACGAACTGATCGCGGACCACGTCGGCCTGGGCCGCGCGACCGTAGCTGGGGGCGAAGTAGACATTCACGGTGGTGGCGCTGCCGCCGTAGAACGTGCTCAAGGCCGGGCCGACCGTCACGGTGCCATAGCT
>DATCRI010000016.1 GCA_036569045.1 Chthoniobacterales bacterium
CTGCTGGCCAATCGCGCCGAGCGCACGCCGCTGGCGCCGGGCTACGGGCATTTTGCGCCGGGCGAGGCCGGGTAAGTTTTTCGGGTTGTCAGCCGTTCCGGAAATCTGGCTGATAGGACGCTACGCCGCGCATGATCCGACTCAACTATCATCCCCCTGGCACGCCGCCGGCGACCTTGCTCCCGCGCGTGAGGGTCGATGCGTGCAAGCCGACGATCACGCTCATCCAATACGACGGCGACGCGATTTTCGAGGGCGAGTTCGACACGTTCGACGAGCTGATGGAGCGGTTCGACGCCGCGAAGGTGAACTGGATCAATGTCGACGGCCTGCACGATCTCGGGTTGCTGAATCGGCTGGCGGGACGTTTTCACATTCATCCGCTCGCGCTCGAGGATGTGCTGAACACCACGCAGCGGCCGAAGGTCGAGCCCTACGACGAGAACATGTTCATCGTGAGCGAAATGGCCTACTTCGAGGCCGGAGCGCTCGTTTTCGAGCAGGTCAGCATGTTTCTTGGGGATGGCTATTTGCTGACCTTTCAGGAAGAGCGGGGGCGGGACGCCTTCGAGAGCGTGCGGAAGCGGCTGCGCTCCGGTCGGGGATTTGCCCGGCAGCGAAAGGCCGATTACCTCGCTTACGCGCTGCTCGATGCGATCGTGGATCAGTTTTTCCCGATCCTCGAGGACATGGGCGACGGCATCGAGGAGATCGAGGAAGAGCTGCTCGAACGGCCGAACAAGGCGACGCTGCGGCGGCTCTACGAAGCGAAGCGGCTGCTCGTGCAGATCCGTCGCGCCTCGTGGCCTCACCGGGAAATCGTGAATGCGATGATGCGGGACGAGAGCGGGCGGATCGCGATGGAGACGACGGTGTTCCTGCGCGATTGCTACGACCACATCACGCAAATCATCGACATCGTGGAAAGCTACCGCGATATCAGCGCCGGCCTCATGGATGTGTATCTTTCGAGCCTCGGCTTTCGCACGAACGAGATCATGCGCGTGCTCACGGTGGTCTCGACGTTCTTCATTCCGCTCACGTTCATTGCCGGCGTCTATGGCATGAACTTCCACTACATGCCCGAGCTCGGGTGGAAATACGGCTACCTCTATTTCTGGAGTGTGTGTGCAGCCGTGGCGGGCTTCGTCTTCTACATCGTGAAAAAGAACAAGTGGCTGTGAAAAAAGCGCTCATCCTCACCGCGGGCTTTGGAGAGGGCCACAACGCGGCGGCGCGAAATCTGCGCGACGCCCTCCTCGCGGAAAATCCCGATGCGCGCGTCGAGATGCGGGACGTCTTTCTCGAGGCCTACGGCTGGCTCAATCAGCTGTCCGTGCGCGGCTATCTCATGCTGATCAATCGCCTGCCCGGCGTGTGGAATCTCGTCTTCCAATGGCTCGATCGCTCGAGCGCGGTGTCGGACCAGATCGGCATCTTCGGGCGCGCGGCGCGGCAGTTGAATGCGCTGCTCGACGAGATGGAGCCCGATGTCGTGGTGAGCACCTACCCCGGTTACAATCATCTGCTCGATCACCTGCACAACGAGGCGGAGGACCGCGCCTTCACCCAGGTGACGATTGTGACGGACTCGCTGACGATCAATCGCGTCTGGCACACCGGCCACAGTGATTGGTATGTCGTCGCCAACGAGGCGACCGCCGAGGTGATGCGCGCGCAGGGCGTGCCGGCGGAGAAAGTGCGCGTGCTGGGATTTCCGGTGCCGGCATTTTTTGCCGAGCCGCGGGAGAAGCTTCCCGCGACTGCCGGCGAGCCGTGGCGCGTGCTGTTCATGGTGAACTCCGGCAAGCGCATCGCCGTCGAGGCCGTGCGGGAACTGCTGGCGCTCGAGGGAATCGCGCTGTCCGTCACGGTCGGCCGCGACGAAGCGCTCGAGGCTCGCATTCGCGCGCTGGGTGGAAAATCCGAGGTCTACGGGTGGACGAAGGAGTTGCCCCGGCTGATGGCTGAGGCGCATGTCGTCGTGAGCAAGGCGGGCGGCGCCACCGTTCAGGAATGCCTCGCCGCGTGCACGCCGATGATCGTCAGCCAGGTCGTGCCGGGACAGGAGGAAGGCAACGCGCGCCTCATCGCCGAATCGGCCGCGGGCGTGATTGCGGAGACGCCGGAGGCGATCGCGGCGGCTGTGCGAACGGCCTTCGCGAATGGCGGCGAGATTTGGAAGGGCTGGCACGCCGCGACGCGGGCGCTCAGTCGTCCGCACGCGGCGCGGGACGTGGCGCGCTGGATCGAGACGCTATGATCGACGCCGTGATCTTCGATATCGGCAACGTGCTGCTGAAGTTCGACTACATGGTCGCGGCGCGGCGGTTGATGGCGCACAACGGCCTCACGGAGGTGCCGGATCGCGAACCGATCGTCGCGGCGAAGGAGGCCCTCGAAGGCGGCCGCATCCAGCGCGCGGAATTCCTGCAGCTCGTGCGGCCCGAGTTTTCGCACACGGGCAGCGACGAGGAGTTCCTCGCGATGTGGGAGGACATCTTCGAGGAGAACGTGCCGATGACGCGGTTCGCCATCGGGCTTGCGGCGCGCGGAGTGCCGACATTCCTGCTGTCGAACATCTCGTGCATCCACCACGACTTCATTTTCAGCCGCTATCCGGTCTTCGCGACATTTCGCGACGGCGTGTTCTCGTATCGGGCCGGCGCGCTGAAACCCGAGCCGCGCATCTACGAAATCGCAATCACGCAGTTCGGGATCGATCCGGCGCGCACGCTTTTCATCGACGATCTTGCGGCGAACATCGCGGCGGCCGAGCAACCGGGCCTGCGCGGCCTCGTTTACGATCACCACGATCATCCCGCGGCGGCGGAGAAGCTGCGTGGATTCGGGTTCGACTTCTAGCGGCTACATTCGCTCCGGGCACTGGATGCCGAGCAGGCCGAGGCCGGTGCGCAGCGTTCGGGCGGTCAGCTCGCAGAGCGCGAGGCGCGACGCGCGGGTGGCGCCCTCGGATTTCAGCACCGGGCAGGCCTCGAAGAAGCCGTGGAACGTCGAGGCGAGCTCGTAGAGGTAGGTCGCGAGCAGGTTCGGGCGAAAATCCGCAAGCACCTGAGGCAGGACTTCGCCGAAAAGCAGGAGCTTGATCGCCAGTGCACGCTCGCTCGGCTCGACGAGGGAAACCTGCGACGGCGCGAGTTCGATGCCGGCCTCTCCGGCCTTGCGGAAGATCGAGCGGATGCGGACGTAGCTGTATTGGAGATACGGCGCGGTGTTGCCCTGGAAGCTCAGCATCTTGTCCCACGAGAAGACGTAGTCGGTCTGCCGGTGGGGTGAGAGGTCGGCGTATTTCACGGCGCCGAGACCGACGACGCGGGCGATCTCCCGGCGCTCGGCTTCGGGCAGCGCGGGATTTTTCTCGGTGACCGCGGCGAACGCGCGTTCCTCAGCCTCGTCGAGCAGCTCGGAAAGCTTGATCGTGTCGCCGCTGCGGGTCTTGAAGGGCTTGCCGTCCTCGCCGAGGATCGAGCCGAACCACGCGTGGGCGAGGTGGACGGCCGTGTCGGGGCGCCAGCGGCGGAAGATCGCGAAGAGCTGGCGGAAATGGAGCTGCTGGCGGCCGTCGGTGACGTAGACGATTTCGTCGGGCGACCAGGTTTCCAGGCGATACTCGAGCGTCGCGAGGTCGGTGGTGGTGTAGTTTGCGGCGCCGTCGCTCTTCTGAACGAGCGCGGGATTCGGACGCCAGCCGTCCTTGTCCTTCACGAGGAACGGGTCGTCCTCGGGCTTCGTCGCGCCGTCGGAAAAGACGCACCACGCGCCGTCGCTTTCGCTGGCGATGCCGAGGGCCTTGAGTTCCTCGACGACGGGCTTGAGCCGCGGGTTGTAGAAACTCTCCCCGAGCGTGACGTCGAAGCTGATGTCGAGCCGGCCGTAGATCGTGTCGAACTGCGATTGCGAGAGGCGGATCATCTCGTGCCAGAGCGCGAGATTTTTCGACTCGCCGGCCTGGAGCTGCACGAGCTCGTGGCGAACGTGGTCGAGCACGACGGGATCGGCCTTGCAGGCGGCGCTCACGTGCTTGTAGATGCGCTCCATCTCGCCGAGCGGGTCGGCGTCGAGCGCGGCCTGGTTCAGCTCGGTCTTCCAGCCGTAGAGGAGCATGCCGAATTGCGTGCCCCAGTCGCCGATGTGGTTGTCGGTGACGACATGATGCCCGAGGAAGCGGGCGACGCGAGCGAGACTGTCGCCGAGGATCGTCGAGCGAATGTGGCCGACGTGCATCGGCTTGGCGACGTTCGGCGAGCTGAAGTCGATGACGATCGTGCGGGGCGTCGCGACGGGAGAGACGCCGCCGCGTTCGTCGGCAAGATGCGCGGTGGCGGTGGCGTCGAGGAATTCCGCGGTGAGGCGGAAATTCAGGAATCCCGCGCCGGCGAGGGTGGGGGGCTCGGCGAGGCCGGAAACGTCGATCTTCTCCGCGATGGCCTGGCCGAGCTCACGGGGATTTTTCCGCTCCCGTTTGGCGAGCACCATGGCGGCGTTCGACTGGTAGTCGCCAAAACGCCCGTCGGCGGACGGCGTGACTTCGGCGAGGGAGGAGTCGAGGGAAAGGGCGTCGAGCGCGGCGCGCAGACGCTCCTCCAGCAGGGAGCGCACGGTGGGCATGGGAAGAATCAACCGCGCTGCGAGCGGTTGGTGAAGACCTGGAGAATCTCCGTCGCGTTGGTCGCGCTGCCGAGCTCGTCGCGCACGGTGCGGTCGTTCAGAAACTTGGCGATCGCCGCAAGCGTGCGGAGATGGGTCTGGAATTGATCGCGGGGAACGATGAAGAGGACGATGAAGTGGACGGGCTGGTTGTCGAGCGAGTCGAACTCGATGCCGGTCTTCGAACGGCCAAAGCCGGCGACGACATCGGTGACGCAATCCGACGATGCGTGCGGGATCGCGATGCCAAAGCCGATGCCGGTGCTCATGGTCTCCTCCCGCTGCTTGAGAGCGGCGAGGATGCTCGGCATATCCTCCTCGGAGATGCGGCTGGCGGCGACGAGACGCCCGATAATTTCTTCGATCGCCTGCCACCGTTCACCGGCTTGCATTTCCGGGATGATTTGTTCGGCAGAGAGAAGATTGGCCAACATCATGGTTCGTCGGGTCGCGCGGGGAAGGCGCGGAGAGTCCCGCCAAGCTAACAATCGAAGGGGCGATGACAAGCGCGATGTTGGCAGCGCTCCGGCGGAGACAGGGCGAAACAGCCCGTCTCGCGGGGGTGGTTTCCGCGTTGAGGGCTTGCGTGCCGCGCCGTTTCCCGCTTACGTCCCAAAGAGAGCCGCGCCCGCCGTTTCCCGTCGTCGGACGTCGAGATTATCACCATGGACGAGTCTTCAAGTATCTATAGCCGATTTTTGGCCAAGGCAAAGCCATCCCCGGAGCCGCCGGTGCCGGAGCCGGCGAGTGCTCCAGAAATCGCGCCTTATCGTCCGACGGGCACAAAGCGACTGATCGTCCCGGCCACGAGCAAGGGGGGCGTCGGCAAGTCCTACATTACGCTGAACCTTTGCGAGTGGCTGAAGTCGCAGAAGGTGCCTTTCGTTGCGTTCGATCCGGATTGGTGCAACTCCACGCTCACGCGCTTCTATCCCGATGCGGAGTTCATCGACATCAGCGAGGCCGTCCACCTCGATAACGTCATCCGCGCTTTCGAGCGTTCGGACCTTGTCATCACCGACGGGGTCGGTTCGATGCAGGCAAAGTTCATCGACTGGCTCGAGGAGACGCGAGTTTTCGATCTGCGCGAGGAACTCAGCCTCGACATTACGATGCTCGTCATCATCGAGGAGGACAAGGAAACCGTCTTTCAGGCCGGGCAGGCTGCGCAGCGGGTGGGGGAACGGGCAAACTGGCTGGTTGTTCGGAACCTCAAGACCTCGCCCGTCACCGAAATTTACGACAACAGCAACGCCCGCAAGAGCCTTCTGGAGCTGGGCGCCAAGGAGATCACCGTCGAGCGGCTGCCCTGGAATCTGAACAGCATGATCCAGAAATCCAGCAAGACGATCACCGGCCTTGTCGAGGACGAGAGCATCTTTTTCCTCGAGCGGCAGCGCATGCGCTCCTACCAGCAGCGGCTTTTCGACGAATTTGCCAGCGCCCGCGACTTTCTGCTGCCCGGGTCCCTGATTCCGCCGCCGGCTCCTCCGGAACCGGCTCCCGTTCCCGCGGAAGAGCCCTCCGCGCCGGCCGCGGTGGCGCCTTCCCAGCCGGTTTCGCGTCCCCGGGTGCCGCCTCAGGAAGTCTGATCCATGGTTGCGAACGAACTGCCAGCGGACATCCTCTCGGGCTCATCGACCCCGAAGCGACTCATCCTCGTCGCGATGGACAAAGGCGGTGTCGGCAAATCGTTTTTTACGATTCTGCTCGCCCAGTGGCTGAACGCGAAGGGAAAGCCCTTCCTTGCCTTCGATCCCGACTACAACAACTCCACCCTCACCCGGTTCATTCCCGATTCGCAGTTTCTCGACATTCGACACTCTGAGAATCTGGACCGGATCATCGAGGTCATGCAGGAGCATCCGCTAGTGCTCGTGGACGGCGTGGGCTCCCACCAGCGCATCTTTCTCGACTGGCTCGAGGAGACGAACCTCCTCAAGCTTCGTCACGCCATGAAACTTGAGCTCACGCTTGTCCTGATCGTCGAGGAGGATAAGGACACTGTCCATCAGGCTGGCGAAGCAGTCAGCCGAATCGGCAATCAGGTGGATTGGCTGGTCGTGAGAAATCACAAGACGATGCCGAGTTCCCGGATCTACGACCGCAGCAAGGCCCGAAAGGAGCTGCTCAGCTGCGGTGCCAGGGAGCTCACGCTGACCAAGATGAATACGGAACTGGTATTCTTTTTGCAGCAGCAATCCATGACGATCGACAAGGCGTTGGAGAGCAACCGGCTGTTTTTGATTGATCGGCAACGCCTCGTTGACTATCGGAGGTCGATTTTTAGCCAGTTTGAAGCCAATTCCCGTATCTTACTATCATGAGCGACTCCTCTGAACTCCAGGCCAAGATTCTGGAATGGCAACGCCGATACAACATCGAAGACGGCGATCCGGCCATGGCGCTCATCGAGCTGCTCAACATTTACGGCTATCGAAACGGGGCGACTTCCTACCCCGTTCCGGTTCCGGCAGCACCGGCTCCGGTCGTTTCCACCACCGAGGTGGCGCCGATGGTCGTGCCGGCCCATCTCGACGATGCGGTGGTCGAGCAGATTCGCAGCCAGCTTTTCCCGGCCATCGAGCGACTGGGGTTCCAGACGCAGGAGCTGAAGCAAAAGGTCGAGGTGATGGCGCTGGAAACGTTTTCTCAGCAGGTCGCCACGTATCACGAGGGGATCGACTATTGCACGAAGAAGCTCGATGTGGTGAAGAAAGACAGCGACGCGCTCGTGGTCCAGCTCTCGAAGGTCGCGAATTCCATCGCGCCGATCACCCGCCTCGCCGTCCTCGTTCTTGTGCTTGTGGCCTTTGTCCTGGGCTTCGTGGCCGCGGTCGCATTCTATAAATAGTCCCACTTTCTTGAATCGGCGCCTGCTTCCAATCTCCTTCGGGTCTTTCCCGCGACGCCGGTCATGAGTTTCCGCGAGACCATCGAGCATCTCGATCAGAAGGGCGCGCTCCGCGCCCTCGCGATTGGATTGATCCTCGCGGTGATGATTTTCTTCGCAGCGAACGTCAATACGGCGTCCCAGCTTGCCGTAGGCGTCTCCGGCATCGTGGTGCTGATGATTCTGCGCTTCTTCAAGAAGAACGAGAACACGCGCGTCATCTTCCTGAGCATCGCCTCGTTCCTGTCGCTGGACTACGTGTTCTGGCGCACGTTCACGACGCTCACCTATTACGATCTCGTCAGCTTCACCTGCGCCATCCTCCTCTACATGGCGGAGATGTATGGGTTCATCGTTTACGGGCTGAGCATCTTCGTGAACATCGATCCGCTGGATCGCAAGCCCTACCCGCTTCCCGCGAACAAGGACGAGTGGCCGACGGTGGACGTGCTCATTCCCACCTACAACGAGGAAAAGGAAATCCTCGAGATCACGCTGCTCGCGGCGCTGGCCATCGACTACCCGAAGGACAAGCTCAACGTCTACCTCTGCGACGACGGCGGCACCGACCAGCGTTGCAACATGAGCGACCCGATCAAGGCCGCCCAGGCGCGGGATCGTCGCCGCGTGCTGCAGGATCTTTGCATCGAATCCGGCGCCCACTATTGCACCCGCGCGCGCAACGTCCACGCGAAGGCCGGTAACCTCAACAACGCCATGGAGAACAGCACCGGCGAGCTGATTCTCATCCTCGACGCGGACCACATCCCCACCGTCGACTTCCTGCACAACACCGTCGGCTGGTTCCTCAAGGATCCCAAGATGTTCCTCGTCCAGACGCCGCACTTCTTCACGAACCCCGATCCGATCGAGAAGAACCTGAAGACCTGGCGCGTGATGCCCAGCGAGAACGAGATGTTCTACAAGGTCATCCAGAAGGGGCTCGATTTCTGGAACGCCGCGTTCTTCTGCGGCTCCGCAGCGGTGCTCCGCCGGTCGTTCCTGGCAAAAGTCGGCGGCGTGGTCGGAGAAACGATCACCGAGGACGCCGAGACGGCGCTTACCCTGCATTCGCTCGGCTACAACAGCGCCTACATCGATCGCCCGATGGTGTCGGGTTTGTCGCCGGAGACCCTTGGCGGCTTCATCACGCAGCGCGTCCGCTGGGCGCAGGGCATGGTGCAGATCTTCCTGCTCAAGAACCCACTGCTCGCGCGCGGTTTGTCGTTCCCGCAGCGTCTCTGCTACTTCAGCAGCTCGTTCTTCTGGTTCTTCCCCTTTGCGCGACTCACGTTCTCGCTCGCGCCGGCGGCCTTCCTGTTCTTCTCGCTGAAGATTTACGATTCGAACTTCTACGACTTCCTCGCCTTCGCGATGCCGCACCTTGTCTCGGCATTCATGGTGCAGGCGTATCTCTTCGGCACCGTCCGCTGGTCGTTCGTCTCGGAACTCTACGAGCTCATGCAGTCGGTCTATTGCTTCCCGGCGATCGTGAAGGTTTTCCTGAACCCCCGCGCACCGTCTTTCAACGTGACGGCGAAGGGCGAAATTCTGAACCGCGACTTCATCAGCCCGCTCGCGAAGCCGTTCTACGTGCTGCTGCTGCTGAATCTCATGTCCCTCGTCGCGGGCACCTATCGCATGGTCTTCGAGAACATGCACCAGTTCGCCACGGGCATCACGATGTTCTGGGCGTTGTTCAACGTCTTCATCCTGCTCGCCTGCCTTGGCGCCCTGCTCGAGCGGCGGCAGATGCGCTCCACCGCCCGCATGGGCACGAAGATTCAGGGCAATCTGCTCATCGGCGAACGGCGGATCCCCGTCGACATCATGGACCTGTCGAACGGCGGCGCCGCGCTGGCCATCGACGGCGCGCACGAGACCCAGCTTCGCACGGACATCCCGGTGCAGCTCGAGCCGGACAAGGATTTCGGCATCGATCCCGGCGTCTTCAACATCGAGATTCGGAACCTGCGCTACCGCGACCGCACGCTCATGGTCGGGTGCCGCTTCAAGCACAAGAATCTCGAGGAGATGAAGCGCAAGATCGCCTTCGTGAATGGCAGCAGCGAGCGCTGGATGCAATTCCAGATGAGACGCGAGAAATCCATCGGCGTCTGGGGCAGTTTCGTCTACCTGCTCAGCTCGGGCATCCGCTTTTCCATCGAGCACCTCGGCCTTGGTCTTCTGGGAACCATGCGCCGCGATCGCGAGAATCGCACTTTTGGCACGGACTCTCCGGCCAACCCTTAGAACCACGTTATGAAGAATCGAGTCACGAACAGCAACGGAGCCCGCCGCGGGCGTTGGGGAGCCGCAATTGCGGCTGGTGTCGCCCTCCTGATTTCCCCCGCCCAGGCGCAGTTCACGCCCACGATTCCGGCGACATCGCCTGCCCCCGGGGCGGTCGGCACGCCGGGAGCTTCCGATGCCAATACCCCCGCTCTGGCGGGGGCCTCCACCGTGCGCCTCCCGCTTCGCCAGCTCGTGGGCGCGAAGGAGCCGATCTATCTGATGACCGCACAGAGCATTCGCACGCTCTTCGTGCCGCTTTCGCCCCGTTACAACGTGAAGAGCTGCAAGCTGCGCCTCAGTTTCACGAACTCGATCGCCCTGCTCAGCGAACGCTCCACCCTGCGCGTCGTCCTCAACGACAAGGTCGTCGCGCAGTTCTATCTCTCGCGGAACAATCCCGACCAGACCGTCGACATCGAACTCCCCGTCAAATATCTCGAATGGGGTTCGAACCAGCTTCAGTTCGTCGTCTCGCAGCACTACACGCTCGAGTGCGAAGACCCGTCCGCTCCCGAGCTGTGGACCCAGATTTTTCCCGACGAGAGCTACCTCGAAGCCATCGTTACTTGGAACAAGATCTACCCGAAACTCTCGCTCCTGAAGGACCTGATCGACCAAAAGCTCTGGGAGACCTACCGCTTCAACATCTGCTTCCCGAGCACCTCGAGCGGCGGCACCACGCCTTCGCAACTCTCCTGGGGCTCGATCATCTCGCAGGGAGTCGGCCTGAACCTCGTTTACCGTCCGCTCACCGTCACGACCAGCGGCTCGCTCGTCGCCGGCATGGATAACATCGTCATCGGCCAGCAAAGCGAGCTCACTCAGTATCTCACCGCCGCGGAAATCGGCGCCGTGGACGGCAGCTTCATCGCCGTGAAGCCGCTGCCGGGCGATCCCACGCATTTCCTGCTCGTGATCAGCGGCCGCAGCGAGGAGGAGGTCAGCCAGGCCTGCTACGCCTTCTCCCTCATCAATTTCCCGCTGCCCGATTCGCAATACGCGAAGGTCGACAAGATCAACTTCCCGCAGAAGGAATTCTGGGTCACCCACGCTCCGATCAAAGAGGCGGGCATCTACAGCTTCCGCCAGCTCGGGATGGAGAAGAACGTGAGCATCCAGGGCTGGAACACCGGGGGTGTGCAGCTGGAGACCTACATGCCCGGCGACCTCTCGCAGGATGACGGCGCGAATATCGAACTCCGCCTCCATTTCGCCTACGGCGCCGCCTTCCGGCAGGACTCCGTGCTCAACATGTTCGTGAACCGCGAGTTCCAATACGCCATCCGCCTCGACGACCTGCGTGGCGCGTCGGCCTACGGCTACAAGGTGTATCTTCCGGTCAAGGCGTTCCAGCCGGGGCGCAACGTCGTCGAGATCGCGCCGAAGATGGTGCCGCTCATCACCGGCGACTGCCAGATGGTCCAGAACGAGAACCTCTGGTTCACGCTTTACCGCGATTCGGACTTCGTCGTGCCGCACCTTCAGAAAAAGGCCCGCCTGCCGAACTTCAACCTCTTCTCGCAGACGGCGTTCCCGTTTACCTCGACTCCGGATGGCCTCGACCTCGCGGTGCTCGTCGCGGGCAAGGATAACATCAGCATCTGCGCCGCGTGGATGCTCCTCGCGAAGATGTCCCAGGTGAGTGGTTCCGTGCTCTACAAGGCGGAAATGACCTACACGGCCCCGAAGACGAAGAAGGACCTCCTCATCGTCGGTCCGATCGACACGATTCCCGACGATGTCCTCACGACGTCGCCGGTCAGCCTCCAGCAGCTCGGCCGCCTGCGCTACCTCGTGGACGTGAGCCCGACGCCGGAAGGCACGGCCATCGGCCCGGTCGAGGAAGTGATCGAGAAGCTGCGCGGCGTGCCCTCCGATCGCGCCGAGCGTGAGCAGCCGACCACCGTGGAATTCCAGAACACGTCCGACCTCCTCGACGACACCGTTGCGGTCGGTTACGAGTCGCCGTTTGCCCGCGCCCGCGGCGCGATGCTGGTGACTGCGAAAGACAGCGCCACACTTTACAACGGCATCGTCAACCTGCAGGACCGCATGTTCTGGGACAACCTTTCGGGCAACCTCGCCGTCTGGAACAAGACGCCCCGTTCGCTCGCCACGGCGCGCCTCGGTCCGGAGTTCATCTACAAAGTCGATAACCCGATCATGCGCACGCAGAACAAGCTCAATGGCAACCCCATCGTGTTTGTGGTCGTGACCTTCCTCACGATCGGTATCCTTGCCATCGTCTTCCTCAAACTCCTCAAGAAGAAAGCCCCGAAGGTTTAATTCCATGAATCAACGCCTCGCGTCCCCCGCGAAGCTTTCCCGATGAAACGGAGACGCTCAACGCTGCCGCATCGCCGGGCGCTGTCCAAGCCGGGCGGCACGCCGATCTGGTGTGAGCGCCGCACGGCCATCGGCTTCGGGGTGGCGGCGCTCGTGGCGTTGCTGCTCTGGCTCTTCCTGCCAGGCGATCCCTACGCGCTGCCGGGCGGCGACTGGAAACTCTTCAAGGAACGGTTCCTCGCGAAGGAGGGACGAATCGTGGACGACGGCAACGGCGGCATCACGCACAGTGAAGGACAGGGCTACGGCATGCTGCTCGCGGTTGGGTTTCGCGATCGCGATGCCTTCGACCGCATCTGGGAGTGGACGTCCACCCATCTCAAGCGCAAGGACGACGCCCTGTTCAGTTGGAAATGGGTGCCGGAGGACGGCGGCAAGGTCGGCGATCCCAACAACGCGTCCGACGGCGACCTGCTGATCGCGTGGGCGCTCGTCCGCGCCTTCGACGAGTGGAAGGACTTCAAATACCAGCGCGCCGCGGCCCAGATCGTCGCCGCGATCTTCGAGAAGGCGACCGTGCCGACTTATCTCGGCCTTCAGCTGCTTCCCGGCGTCGATGGCTTCAAAAAACCGGAAGGCGTCGTTACGAATCCCTCCTACGAGGTCTTCCCGGCCTTCACGGAACTTGCCATCGCGATTCCCTCGCCGAAATGGAAGGAACTGGCGGCCGGCGGCAATGCGCTTGTGCAAACGGCCCAGTTCAGCCGGTGGAAACTGTCGCCGGACTGGGTGCTCGTCGCCGCGAACTGGGTGGAACTTGCCCCCGGGCACGATCCCGTCTTTGGCTACAATGCGATCCGCGTTCCCCTGCACGTCGCCTGGGATAATCCCTCCTCTCCGGCCCTCGTGCCCTTCGACAAATTTTGGTCGGGGCTCCCGTCTGGCACGCCAATGCCCGGATTCGTTGATTTGCAGACGGATGCTTTCGGTCCCTATCCGGCTCTTCCCGGCATGCAGGCAGTGCAGCAATTCGCCCACGCCTGCGTCACCAAGGCGAAAATCACGGTGCGGGATATCCCCCGGCTTCAGAAGGATGAGGTCTATTTCTCCGCGAGTTTGAAACTCCTGACGAAACTCGCGATCCGAGACTGTTTCGGTCCAAAAAGAAATTGACTTCCCGGTGCGTAAAATCCGATTCCTCTGCAACTTGTTTTACCGCGCCTCTTCTTTAAATCTGGCCTTGGCTGGCGTTTCCCTGGTTCTGATTGGGACGCTTCCGCTGGCATTTTCCCAGCAAGCCGGTGATGCCACGCCCGAGGCGGTGTCGCCGACCGTTGGCGCGATTCCCTCGCCCTCCACGGCCCCTGGCAATACTCCGGAGCCGGACTCTCTTTTCGTTCCAATCGTGCCCGGAGGCACACCGAAGCCCACGATTCCGCCGAACGCCGAGCAGAAGCCCTTTGCGCCCTCGGATATTCCCGCGCCCGCCATCCAGGCTACGCCGGAAACCGTTGATACCGTGGATGACAGCGACCCTTCGAACGGAGCTGGCCTAGAGATGCCGTCCATCTCGCTGCGAGCCACCCCGGCACCCACGCCTCGCGTGACCCTCGCCCCGCGGACAATGGCCACCCCGGCGAAGACGTCTTCGGTGGAGCTTCCGGAGCCCGAGAGCACGGGCAGCACCACCGCTGCTGACATCCCCGACGACGAGGTGCCTACGCCGACTCCCGCCCGCACCTCCGTGCGAAAAACGACCACCAGCAAGCCAGCCGCCACGCCCGCCCCGCGCCGGCGCCAGTCGACGGCCGTCAGCGAAGCGGTGAGCGGTGAGCGCCTCTCTCAGATGATGACCCGGGCCCGTCTGAATCGCGATGCGCGGCAGGCGACTGCCGTGGGCTGGGCGGAATTCCAGCGCAAGGATTACGAGTCCGCTGCGATGTGGTTCGAGCAGGCGATTTCCTGGGACACGAGCTTCGGCGAGGCCTACTACGGCCTCGCGCTCACGAAGTTCACGACCGGCGACACCACGCAGGCCGAGGCGATCGCCGGCTACCGGACGAATTCCTACCCGAAGATGCGCACGCTTCTCGGCGACATCCTCGTGCGCCGCGCGATGGAAAATTACGAGGCGAAGCAATATGCCCAGACGATCGAGGCGCTCAACAAGGCCTCGAACTACCGCACGCTTAGCCGCAACGAGAACATCATTCGCGGCTGGTCCTATTACTACCTGCGCGATTATCAGAGCGCGGCCAACATTTTCGAGCGCCTCTACCGCACCCGGCCCGACAAGCCCAGCGCGGAAGGTCTCTACGCGGCACTCTCGCGGATGAAGGACTGGAAGCGGCTCGAGCGCGTCGCCGGCGAGGTGCCCGGTCCGCTCAATCACATCTACATGACCTACGACACGGAGCAGTATTACAAATCCGGTCTGTTCGTCGCGGCCTACGATTCGAATCCCAAGGCTTATCCGGCTCTCGCGAACATCGATTCGCCCTCTGCGGCGATCGGTTTCGAATACGCCAGCAAGTCGGGCCAGGAAGGGGAATCCAAGCTCGTCACCGCGCGTGCGCCGGTCGGTCAGGTCAAGTTTTCGCCCGCGAATCGCGTGACGATCACGGCGGAGGTCGCCCGCCTCATCCTGAAATCCGGCTCGCCCTCTGACGGCGCCCTCATCGGCACCCCGCCCGAGGAGTTTCAGCCCTTCAACCAGGACATCAACACCAGTTACAACGACCTCTACGAGCTGAAGGCCCGCATCGAATATCAGGACTGGCTCAGCCCGTATCTCGAAATTGGCAGCACGCCGCTCAATGCCGACCTGTCGGCCCGCGTGATCGGCAAGGCCGGTGTGCAATACCGCCATGCGCAGGGTTACGTGCAGGCCGAGTTCTACTCGCAGCCGATTCGCGAGTCGGTGCTGAGTTACGTCGGTCTCGAGGATCCCTACGTCGACGGCCGCGCCTGGGGCCGCGTGCAGGAGACGGGAGGGTCGTTGCAGGTCTTCCAGGGGCTCGGCAACGACATCACGGCCTTTGCCAAGGGTAGCTACGGGGTGATCACCGGCACGAACACCTACAAGAACGATCACCTCTCGCTCATCGGGTCCATCTCGAAACTCTTCAAGCCCGAGGGCTTCGAATACATCACCGTCGGCCCTGCCGTTTCCTACGAGCAGTTCAATAACAACCAGAACCAGTTCACCTACGGCAACGGCGGCTACTTCTCGCCGCAATACATCATCCAGGGCATCATCGAGGCCCAGGCCCTCACGACGGAAGGCCAGAGCTGGCTTGCGCAGGGCTCCATCGGCGCGGGTGGCCAGCAGAACAAGCAGGACGCCTCGCCCTACTTCCCGCTCGATCCGGATGGTCGCGAATTCCCCGGCACGACGTCCTCCACCGGCATCTTCCTCGTGAAGGCGGACGGCGGTGTCCTGCTCACGCCGGAATTCATGGTTGGCGCCAAGCTTTCCTACGCCATCACGGCCGATTACAACGAAGGCTTCGCGGCGATTTACGTTCGCTACTTCTTCGAGCCGCGCGTGGGCTTGTTCCGCTCCGACCTCGACTTCAGCTACTGGTAGCCGAGCAGGGCTCGCCGGAGAGCCGCACCCGACCGCACCTTGGATTCCACACCTCGCTCCGACTCCGATCGATCCGTCCTCAAGCCGGCCGTCTTTCTCGATCGTGACGGCACCCTCATGGACGAGGTCAATTTCTGTCGCGATCCCGCGGATGTGCGCGCGATCCCCGGCGCGGCGAAGCGACTGGCTCGCCTGCGTGAGTTCGGCTGGGCGATCGTCGTCATTACGAACCAGAGCGGCATCGGTCGCGGAATCATCTCCCTCGAGCAATACGAAGCCGTTCACGCCGAGTTGCTGCGTCAGCTCAACAATCAGGTCGACGCGGCCTATTTCGCGCCGGACGTCCCGCCGAACATCACGCCGCGCCGCAAGCCCGGCATTGGCATGGTCGAGGAAGCCGTCCGCGATCTTGGGTTGGATCTGACCCGTGCCTATTTCATCGGCGACAAGAAGATCGACGTCGAATGCGGGCACAATGCCGGGATGCCGTCGTTCCTCGTCCGCACCGGCTACGGACGCGAGATCGTCGACAGTGGCGCCGATCATGAGGTGGACAGCGTCGTCGACGCGCTCGACTGGATCATCGCCGCGGCCGAGGCGCAGGGCTGAGAACATCATGTCTGCCGTTGCCATTATTCCCGCCCGCTGGGGTTCCACGCGCTTCCCCGGCAAGCCGCTGGCCCTGCTGGCCGGCAAGCCGCTCGTGCAGCACGTCTGGGAGCGCTGCCTCCGAGCGAAGAAGCTGCGTCGCGTAATCGTGGCGACGGACGACCTGCGCATTGCCGAGGCCGCCTTCGAGTTTGGCGCCGAGGTCGCCCTCACGTCGCCGGAGCACCCCACGGGTTCCGATCGACTGGCGGAAGTCGCCGCCAGCCTTCGCGGCGTCAGTCGCATCATCAATGTCCAGGGCGACGAGCCGCTCATCGAGCCGAAGCTGATCGATCGGCTCGTGACCGAGCTGAAGGAGAATCCTGACGCTGGCATGGTGACCGCCGCGACGCCGTTTCTCGATGCAAGCGCAGCCACGGATCCGAATTGTGTGAAGGTCGTCGCCGATCGTCTCGGCAACGCGCTCTATTTTTCGCGCAGCCTCATCCCGTTCGATCGCGACGGAAGCGGCGCGGTCGTGCCTCTGCATCACCTTGGGATTTACGGCTACCGGCGAAACTTTCTTCTCGAGTATGTGAAGTGGAAGCCCACGCCGCTCGAGCAGTCGGAGAAACTCGAGCAGCTTCGCGCCCTCGAAATGGGCGCGCGCATCCGCCTCGTCGAAACAAAGCATCGCAGCATCGGCGTCGACACGCCCGAGGATCTCGCCGCGGCCGAGCAGGAGCTCGGCGCTTGCTAGTTACTTCGAGCGCACCTCGACCGGCGTGCCGCCCTTGATGCGCTGGGCGAGAATCCAGGCGTCCCAGTTCGCCGTGCGAATGCAACCGTGGCTCTGGTTGCGCCCGATTTGATCCGGACTCGGGGTGCCGTGGATGCCGCGGCTGGGGATGTTGATCGCGAGCCAAACGATGCCGACGGGATTGTTCGGGCCGGGCGGCAGATTATAGGCGGTGTCGCTGCGCTTGCCGGTCTCGAGGACGGATTTATCCCAGCGGAAATAGGGGAGCAGCGTATTCGACGTGATCTTGTAATTGCCGTCCGGCACCGGTTGCTCGGGCGAGCCTGGCGTGCACGGGAAACAGCCGACGAGCTTGTCGTCCTCGTAGAGCTCGATCAACCGCGGCTCGCGGAGCAGCACGAGACGGCGCTTGGGCTCGTAGGCGGGTGCGGGTGTGGGAGAAGCATCCGCCGAGGCGCCGTCGGTTTTGGCCTGTTTGCGCGCCTTCGCCTCGGCATTGCGGTGCTTCTCGAGATCGGCCACGGCCTGCATGTCGAATGGCTCGACGTCCGGAACGCGGAGCACGGTTCCGACGACCGGAGGTTCCTTCAACGAAGGATTCAATTCCTGCAGAAAATCGAGGTCGGTATGGAATTTTTCGGCGATCGCTTCCCACGAGTCGCCGTAACTCATGCGCTTGAGTTTTTCCTGCTCTTGCGGGGTCGAGGCCATTTTCCCCACCCAGCTCAGGTCCGCCTCGGTGACGGTGTATTCGCGATAGGGCTCGGCGACGCTGCTGAGATCAAGGCGCGTGCCGGGCTCCATTCTGTAGGCCTGGTTGTAGCGGTCGGCGGCCTTCTGGGTGAATTCGCCGCCGAGTCCGTCGATCTTCCCGGGGCGGAAATACGCGCGATCGAGCACGATCTGGACCTTGACCATCTCCTTCCGCTCGGGATCATCCGGATTCTGCTGGGCCAGCTGGGCGACGGGCCGGGCATCCCGCGGGGATTGGGCGTGAAGCGCGAGCGGCAGGAAGGCGACGGCGAAGAGGAACGAGCGGGGCGACATGGCGAAGGAATAGATTCCCATGCCGCGGGCAAAAGACAAGGCGTGGCCGGGTGGGCGGGGAACTGTATTTCTCGTTTGCGCTGGCGCGGGCTTCGTGTGAAATAGTCGCGCGGGCAGGGTGGGATCAGGACTGTCGAATTGAAGTTGTTGGAGCGTTTTGGACCCGCTTCGCAGCGGCTTTCGCGCTCCAGATCGGCAGTCTTTCCTCACCACACTCATTTCTTTTTATCAGCGACGGATTTTACAGTTGGGAAGAGAGATCGCGGCGGAAGCGCCCGCGGTTTTATCTGCGTTGGTGGTTCTGGGGGCCAATCGCGGTGCTCGCGCTGGGGCTTTTCGCCGGATTCATCGCGTTCCAGATCCTGAAGTCCAGCTACCAGCACAAGGCCGAGGAGTTCAACCTCGCTGACGTCGAGAAGATGGAGTCGGCGACGCTCGTCTACGATCGCAATGGCGAGCTGGTTGGAAAGTTCTTCCTGCAGAATCGCATCCCGGTGCCGGCGGACCAGATATCTTCGATGATGACGAAGGCTGTCGTCGCGGCGGAGGACAATCGCTTCTACGAGCACGATGGCGTCGATTATTGGGGCATCATCCGCGCGGCGATCGTGAATTACCGGTCCGGCCGGAAGAAGCAGGGCGCCAGCACCGTGACGCAGCAGCTCGCACGTAATTCGTTCGACCTTCACGAGAAGACCTACCAGCGCAAGATCATCGAGATGTTCCTCTCGAACCGCATCGAGAAGAATTTTTCGAAGGAGCAGATCATGACGCTGTATCTGAATCGCGTCTATTTCGGCTCGGGCCTCTACGGAGTCGAGGCGGCCGCCCGCGGGTATTTCGGCGTGCCGGCGAAAAACCTCACCGTCGGCCAGTGCGCGACGCTCGCGAGTCTGCTCAAGAACCCGAATCGTCTCTCGCCCTGGAACAATCCCGAAGGCGCGACCGCCTCGCGGAATTTCGTGCTCGGTCGCATGCAGGACATGGGTTTCATCAGCTCCGCGGAAGCAAAGGCCGAGCAGGAGATGGTGATGATCACCAGCCGCCGCACGAATCCGCACAAGGTTTCCTACGCCGTCGATTATGTCCGCCAGCAGGCGATCGCCGAGCTCGGTTACGACCGCGTGATGAATGGCGGGTTCAGGATCTACTCGACGCTCGATCTCAAGATGCAGCGCGCTGCCGAGGCGACGTTGCGCGCGCAGCTCAACGCGATCGAGAAGGTGCCGGACTACGCGCACGAGACCTACGAGCAGTTTGTCGGGAAATTCAAACCCTACGACGACGTTTTGCGCACCGGCGGATTCCCGTCCGGCGCGGTCCCGACGCCGAGGTATCTGCAGGGCGCGGTGATCGCCTACGACAACGCGACCGGCGGCATTCTCACGCTCGTCGGCGGGCGCGAGTTCAAGCACAGCGAATATAACCGCGCCGTGCAGGCGAAGCGCCCCGCGGGCACGGTCTTCACGCCGCTTGTCTTTGCGGCCGCGCTCGAGTCGGGCATCTTCCCGGGCGAGATCGTGCAGGACGCCGCGCTCGACAATCGCTACGTCGGCATCGGCGGCACGACGGGCATCCTCGGCGAATGGGGCGTGGAGCGCGCCGGCAATCAATACGAGGGCGGCATTCCCGCGCGCGAGGCGATCGCGCAGGGCAAGAATGCGGCGACCGTGCGGCTTGGCCTGCAGGCGGGCCTCGATTCCGTGAAAGCCCTCGCGCTCAAGGCCGGCATTCGCTCCCCGCTGCGCAATCTGGCGAACAGCTTTCTCGGCACGAGCGAGGTCTCTCTCGACGAGCTTACGATGGCCTTCACGATGATCCCCGATGGCGGGGAACGGCCGAAAAGGGGCTTCATCATCGATCGCATCGTCGAAGGCGACGGCACGGAAGTCTTCCGCGCGAAACCCGAGCGCGTGCCGGTGGTCGCCGATTCGACGGCCTACCAGGTGAACGCCGCTTTGCAGGACGCGCTGCACCTCGGCACCGGCGCAATGGCGGAGCAGCGCTACGGCCTCGGCAATTATCCCGCGGGTGCGAAGACCGGCACGGCCTACAATTTCACCGACACCTATGCGATCGGCTACACGAGTGCGGTGACCTGCGGCGTGTGGGTCGGTTTCGATCGCCCGACGAAGATCTTCCGCGGCGCGTTCGGCAACAATCTCGCCCTGCCGATCTGGACCGGCGTGATGAATTCCTCGGTGAACGACTTCAAGCCGCAGCCGTTCGAGCGGCCGCCGTCGATCATTCCCGTCTCGATCTGCCGTTCGTCTGGCCTGCTCGAGACCGGGCGTTGCGAGGAGGAAGTGACCGATCCGCAGACCGGCCAGACGCGGAAGGAAAAGACCGCCTACATCGAGTTTGCCACCGCGAAGAGCAAGCCGACGATTCCGTGCGACGTCCATGGCACGGGGCTGCGGCTCTACACGAAGGAGCGGGAGCAGTCCGAGTATCCGCGCGCGACCGCCGCCGTCGATCTTGCGATGATCCGTCCCGTCGCCGTCGGAGCGCCTGCGCTCGTGGGGTTGAACGACGTGTATCATTCCGTGAAGCCGGCGGCCCTGCGTCTGCGCGAGGACGAAATTCCCGTGGCGAAGGCCGAGGCGGTGGGATCCCCGGCAGAGGCTCCCGCCGAACCGGGAGATGAGAATATTCCGAAGGCCACCGCGGTCGGCCCAGTGGCGCCGATTCCTGTCGAGACACCGCAGGAAGTGCGCAAGGCCGAGGCGGTGAAGCCGCTCGACGTGCCGGGCGGTAGCGAGGATGCCGTTCCCCTCGACGCGCCGCCGCCGATTCAGTTCTAGGCGGCCACTGCGCTCCGATCGAACGCCGCGACCTGGTCCAGAATGACGTCCGCGATTGCGGGCTCCGTCCCGATGGCGCTCGCGTAGAAGAGCTGGCGGCCGCGAACCGTGTAGGGATTGCGGCGAAAGACTTCTCGCTGGCTGGCGGCCGGGCCTTCTTCTTCCTCGATACCGAGCAGCACCGGAATATCGACGTAGCTGTGGAGGCCGTCCGCGATGAAAAAGGGGAGCACGAGCACGTTCGGGCAGCGCGTGAGTTCATCCCACGCCGAGATGAGGGGTGGTTCTTCCATGTAGGCGGCGATCACCTCGCCGTAGATCCCGAGCGCGGCAATGCGACGCACCTGTTCCTTGGCGGCCACGGCGGAGTTGTCGTTGAGCGACGTGCCGTGACCGACGATCACGAGACTTGTCTCCGCCGCGGGCACGCCGGGAATTGTCCCGGCGGCGCGCTTGAGGAGCACCTCCGTCATCCGCGGGTGACTGCCGACGGGCTCGCAATATTTGATCGTGCGGAAGCCGCGCCGGGTGAGCGGACCATCCAGGCCGAACTCGCGGGGGATGACCGTGCGCGTGAAATATCCCTCGCTGATGAAATCGGGCACGACATACACGTCGTCGCTCTCGACCATTCGCAGCACTTCGCGCATCGAGGGCTCCTCTTTCCAGAAGCAGGTCGCGACCTCGGCGAAGACGCCCCGGGCGCGGATGGCATCCGCATGGTCGTGGGTCGGCGCGCTCGAATCGGGATTGAGCGTGGACCCGTGACCGACGATCACGAGCGCGGAGTCGGGCTTGGAGAGCATGGAGGATTTACGATTGTCCGGCGTGCCGGGACGCGGCAAACGAAAATCCCCCAAATCGCGGTTGGCGGCCGGGCGCGGCACTTGGTATTCGAATCCGATGTCCGTTTGCTCCGACCAGTGGATTCGCCGCATGGCGAAAGAGAAGGCAATGATCGAGCCGTTTTGCGATGGCCAGATGCGCACCGGCGAGGATGGCGGTCGCCTCATCAGCTACGGTCTCTCGAGCTATGGCTATGACTTGCGCGTGTCCGATGAATTCAAGGTCTTCACAAATGTCTTCAGCTCGGTCGTGGATCCGAAAAATTTCGACCCGTCGTCTTTCGTGGACATCAAGACCGACGTCTGCATCGTGCCGCCGAATTCCTTCGCGCTCGCGCGCAGCGTGGAATACTTCCGCATCCCGCGCGACGTGCTGACGATCTGCGTTGGCAAATCCACCTATGCCCGCTGCGGCATCATCGTGAATGTCACTCCATTCGAGCCCGAGTGGGAAGGCCACGTCACGCTGGAAATCTCGAACACGACGCCGCTGCCGGCGCGAATTTATGCGAACGAAGGCCTCGCTCAGGTCGTGTTTTTCAAGGCCGATGAAATTTGCGAGACGAGTTACGCCGACCGCGGCGGCAAATACATGAAGCAGCGCGGCATCACGATCCCGCGGATGTAACGCGCCGGTGCGACCCCTCCCGGAAAGGCGTCGCCGTGGGCGCAGGCGTGCCGGGAGGGCGCGGTGAATGGGAGGGATATGGCGGCGTGAGCCGGAGGATCTGCTTTTTCAGCCGCAGGGCGATCGCCGGGAGCTTCGAATTGTCGCGGATGAGATTGCGGCGCTCGAAGGGGGCCTTCCTGAGATTGTAGAGTTCGTTGAGCTCGTCCTTATCCGTGTAGGCGATATATTTCCACGGGCCCATCCGGATGGCGCGTTGCCTGGGGCCGTAGTTCGCGAGAATGGGGTGCGCCGGTGCGCGGCCGCCGTAGAGCGCGGCCGTGAGGCTGCGGCCATCACCGTCGGCGGGTTGTTTTCCGCGGATGCCGGCCAGCGCGCAGACGGTGGGGTAGATATCCACGAGCGAGACGGGCTGGTTCTCAATCCGGCCGACGGCTGCGGCGCGCAGGTCGGCGAGGATGAACTCGGCGCGCAGAGACGGCTCCCAAAGGCTGCTTTTGCCGAAGTGGAGCTTCTGTCCCCACGAGTAGCCGTGGTCGCTCCAGAGGACGACAATGGTATTGCGCGCGTAGGGGCTGGCGTCGAGGGCGTCGAGCACGCGACCGACGCAGGCGTCGGCAAAGGCCGCCGCACCGAGGTAGTAACGCGCGGCGACGAGCAATCGAAGGCGGGCGCTTCGGGCCGCGCGCGGAGAGCCGTTGAAACCGAAAAATGCCTTCACCCGGGAATGGTTGCCCTTGGAAACCCTCGTGACGTCGGAAAGATCTCGAAGTTCGGTGAGAAGGTTGATTCTCGCGGCGTTCAGCGCGTCGAACGGCACGCGATCGATGAATTCCTTCGGGGCCGTCCACGGGGTGTGCGGACGACGAAATCCGACGGCCAGAAAGAAGGGGCGGGTGGGATTGATCGCCATACTGCCGGGGATGCCGAGCCTGTCGTTCGCCTGCACGAAGCCGTCGCGGAGCAGCGTCGCGGCGAGTCCGGCATTGATCCAGTCGGGCTGCGCGTCGACGCCAGCCTGCTCCACCCCGAAATTCAGCGGGCTTGGCCCCGAGCCCGGTGCGGGGATGACTTGCTCGAGCGTGCCGCAGGTTCTTTGGAGATAGGCCGTCCAGCTTCGGGCGAGGTCTGGCCAGTCGACGACCGTTGTTCCAATGGTCGTCGCTTCCGCGAAGTGAAAAATCTTACCGAGCCCGAGAGAATCGTAGCCGGCCTGGCGGAGCCGCTGGGGGAGCGTCGTGGCGTCGCGCAGCTGCGAATGCTGATCGCGCAGCGGGTATTTGTTCTCCTGGCTGTAGCCGGAACGCGCCGCGGAAATGCCCGTCAGGAGCGCGGCGCGTGATGCATTGCAAAGCGGATAGCTCGCCCAGGTCTGGGTGAAGGTAACGCCGCGGCTCGCGAGGCGGTTCAGGTTCGGCGTAATGCGGGCTGAGAGCTCATAACGGGCAACCGGATTCGGAACGAGCACGGACAGCAGCGCCGTGGGATCGCCGAGATTTCCGGCAGAGAGCGGGACGAGATCGTCGAGAGCGATGAAGACGAAGTTCGGCCGGGACTGGGCCTGGGCGGAGGCCGGGAAAAGCGAGAGAAAGGCCGTCAACAGGAGGAGGCATCGCGCCGGGACTGGCCAGATCGGGGTGCGCAGGGGATGGCTGAAGGGAGCGGAGCGGGACATGATTTCCGGAGGAGAGATCGGTCCGCGCGGCTGGTGGCTATTCGGATTCCCCGCCCGGCTCGTCCCGGGAGTTCTCGATCTTCTCGAGCACGTCGGACATGTCCTCGACTTCGTTCCAAACGTCCTCGCTCACGTAAATGGGCGCGCGTTGCTGGGCCGCCATCGCGATGCAGTCGCTGGGGCGGGCGTCGAGTTCGATGATCTTGCGCTGCTGGATTTCGTTTTCTGCGGAGAGGATGAGACGGCCGAAATACGTGCCGTTCTTGAGGTCGTTGATGACGATGCGCTCGACCTTCGCGCCCACGGCCTCGAGCACGAGGGCCATGAGGTCGTGGGTGAGTGGCCGCTCCTTTTCCTGTCCGCTGATGAACATGCCGATCGCGCTGCCGACGCTGGAGTCCACGTAGATCACGAAGACTTTTTCCGCGGTGCCGAGAAAGACGGCGCATCCGCTGCCCGTGGGGATCAGCGCCCGCACGCGCACTTCGATCACGGGTTTGCTCATAATCTCACTTTTAGCAGCAACCCGCGGACCGAACAACTGCTGCGCACGTTATTGCCCTGCGGCCCGGGCGAGATAGACGCGAGAGAGCTTCACGTAGCGCTCCGCCCAGCCCCGCACGCTGGCCTGCTGTTCAGGCGTGAGCACGCGAGCGACCTTCGCGGGCGATCCCAGCACGAGCGAGCCGGGCGGGATCTTTGTGCCGGGCGTGACGGTGGCGTTGGCGCCGATGATCGAGCGGGCGCCAATGTGCGAGCCATCAAGGACGACGGCCCCCATGCCGACAAGGACTTCGTCTTCCAGCGTGCAGGCGTGCACGGTGGCGTTGTGGCCGATCGTCACCCACTCGCCGATGATCGCGGGCAGATCGTCCGCGACGTGCACCACGCTGCCGTCCTGCACGTTCGAATGCGCTCCGATGCGGATTCCGGCGATGTCGCCGCGGAGCGAGCAGCACGGCCAGATGCTGGCCTCGTCTCCGATCTCGACATCGCCTGCGATGAAGGTGTGCGGAGCGATGAATGCCGAAGGGGAAATCCGCGGCGTCTGACCAAGGAAATGAGCGATCTGCCGATCGAGTTCGGGGCCGGAGGTCATGATTCCAGAGGGTAGCGAGGGGCGTGGCCCGTCCAAGCAAGAATTATGGACCTCCGCGGGCGGGGCCCATGAAAGATTTTGCGCAAAGTCGATTGACAGTGTGGACGGATTTCCTCTAGGTTTTCCCTCACCAGCAGGCACCAACCTCCAAACATGAGCAACAAAGTCGCACTCGTCGAAGCCGTTCAGAAGACCCTCGGTAAGGAAACCAGCAAAGCCGAGGCCGAGCGCGCGGTGAATGCGGTGATCGACGCGATCAAGATCGGCGTCAAGAAGACGAAGACCGTCCAGCTCATCGGTTTCGGAACTTTCAAAGTGGCTTCCCGCAAGGCCCGCACCGGCGTTAATCCCAAGACCGGCGCGAAGATCAAGATCAAGGCCTCGAAGACGGTGAAGTTCGTCGCGGGCAAGGCGTTCAAGGAATCGCTCTAAGATTTTTCCCTTTCGCGGATTTCCTCCCCGCACCGAGAAGACCCGTTTGGCCGTTCGGCAAAACGGGTCTTCTCATTTTTACGCATAATTTCTGCGCTTCGAGATGGAAACTTTGCGGCGGATAATCGGCGAAAACGATGGACCGTCTCCGGGGCTCTGCGCGACGATGGGAGCATATGAAAGCTCCCCTGAAAGTCGCTGTAACCGGTGCCGCCGGACAGATCGGATATTCGCTGCTCCCTCGCCTCGCTTCGGGCGGCGTTTTCGGTCCCGACCAACCGGTCTCGCTGCATCTGATCGAGATCGAACCTGCGATGAAGGCGCTCGAGGGCGTCGTGATGGAGTTGCACGACTGCGCGTTCCCATTGCTCGAGAGCGTCGTGGCGACCGCGGATCTGGACGAAGGGTTTCGGGGCGTGAACTGGGCTCTGCTGGTGGGCAGCGTGCCGCGCAAGGCCGGGATGGAGCGCAAGGATCTGCTCGGAATCAACGGAAAAATCTTCATTGGCCAGGGGCAGGCCATTGCAAGGAACGCGGCATCCGACGTGCGCGTGCTCGTGGTGGGAAATCCCTGCAACACGAACTGCCTGATCGCGATGAACAACGCAAAGGACGTCCCGAGCGACCGGTGGTTTGCGATGACGCGTCTCGATGAGAATCGCGCGAAGACGCAGCTTGCGCTGAAATCGGGCGCCCACTGGCGCGACATCGACCGTCTCGCGATCTGGGGCAACCACTCGAGCACGCTCTATCCCGACTTCGCCAATGCGCGTATCGGGGGCAGGCCGGTGGGTGAGGTGATCTCGGACACGGCATGGCTCGAGGGTGACTTCATCAAGACCGTGCAGCAGCGCGGGGCGGCGATCATTGCGGCCCGCGGACAGTCTTCCGCCAAGTCCGCCGCGCATGCGGCGATCGAGACGGTGCAGGCGATCGTGAATCCCACGCCGGGCGACGACTGGCACAGCGTGGCGATGTGTTCCGATGGAAGCTACGGCGTCGAGAAGGGATTGATCTCGTCGTTCCCCACGCGGTCGCGGGACGGCAAGGTGGAAATCGTTCCCGACCTGCCGTTGACGGACTTCAGTCGGGCGAAGATCGATGCCTCGGTCGACGAGCTGAAGCAGGAGCGGGAGATGGTCGTGGATCTGCTTGGATAATGGCCTCGATGGAGAATCCGGACCGGGGAAATTTTGTCAGCCTGCCATTTCGCATCGCCGCCGGAATGGGATTCCTCGGCGTGGCGCTCGGTGCGTTCGGCGCGCACGCGCTCAAGCCGATGCTGGCGTCGTTCGGCACGGCGGACGTGTGGGTGACCGCGGTGCAATACCAGCTCGTCCATTCCGTGGCGTTGCTCGGGCTGGCCGCGGCGGGACGGGCGAGCCAGCTGGTGACGTGGCTGTGGGTCGCTGGCGTCGTCGTCTTTTCGGGATCGCTTTATCTCTACGCGTCGTCGGGTGTGCGCTGGCTGGGGGCGATCACTCCGCTCGGTGGCGTGGCATTGCTTGCCGGCTGGCTGATCCTGCTGCTTCGCGGACGATGACCGCGCACGTTACCACGATCGAGGTGCGAACGCGCGGCAAGGGCACCTACGAAATAACGGACGACGTCGCGCATGTCGTGCACGAGAGCGGGGTGCGCACGGGCATGGTCACCGTGTTTCTCCAGCACACGAGTGCGAGTCTTGTCATTTACGAAAATGCGGATCCGTCGGCGCGCGAGGATCTGCACGCCTATTTCGAGCGACTGGTGCCGGAGGATGGCCCCGACTGGCGGCACACCCTCGAGGGACCGGATGACACGACGAGCCACCTGCGGATGGCTCTCACGCGCACGAGTGAAACGATTCCCGTGAAGGGCGGCCGGCCCACGCTCGGCACGTGGCAGGGCATCTTCGTCTTCGAGCACCGCCGGGCCCCGCACACGCGGCGCGTGGTGGTGAGCGTGGTCGGGAACTAGCGAAGAGGAAGCGGAAGAGACATGGTTTTCAACTCCTACGAGTTTCTCCTTTTCTTCTGATCGCTATTGCTCGAACCAGGAAATGCCGTTTTCGGCATTGGCGGCGGACCGGGTGTTCGGATCGTCGACGAGCACCGCTCGTGTGACCGGCGCGACGTGACCATCGCAGAAAAGCACGTTGGCGATGGCGGTGGGGCTGGACGGGCGGCTGCCGTGGAGGAAGGCGACCGTCTCGGGAGTCGCCGCGGGTTCGTAGTCGCTCACCTCGGTGAGAAAGACGATGTTGCCGGGGAAATTGAGCTCGCTGATGCGGAAGCTGCGAACGCCTTCCTGCGGCTGGAGGAAGCGGTTCATCGCATAGTTGAAGTAGAACAGTTCCGGGTCCCAGGCGTGCGGCGCCTTCGAGGAGGGATCGATCCAGAGCGACGGCGTGCCTGGCTTCGGGCGGCTGCCGGTGGGCAGTTCCGAGAGCGGCGGCTGGCTGAGATACGTGGGGAGGGCGTTATACCAGGCCTTCTCCGGCTTCGCCACGATCGGCGCGGAGCCGACCTCGGGGAGCTGGTTCTCGTTGTCGATGAGGTAGAGATTCAGTGCGATGCCCCACTGCTGAAGATTGCGCGCGCTGGCGGCCCCGGAGGCGTCCTTGCCGCGGGCCACGAGCCACGCGATGATGGCGACGACCAGAAGGACGCCGACGGCGCTGGCGAGGAGAATTTCCCGGGGCTTCATGAACAACGATTCGAGGAGTTACAGACCATTGGGGTCTTGCATGGTCCAGCCTGCGGGAACAGCGAAGGCGAGAGGTTGTGGGGCTTTGGAGAGGTAGCTGAGAAAGTAGGCGAACTCGGAACCCGGGGCGCCGGAGCTGCCGGGGACGTCGCGAAGAGTCTCGGGCGGGAGGCCGAGCTCCTGCGCGAGGAGGGAGCCGAAGAATCGGGAGGTCGTGACGACGGCGGGCTGGCCGGCGGGGAGGTCCTGCCGGATGAGCAGCGTCATGCCGCTGAATTTTCCGAGGCGGGCGATCTGTTCGGGCGTGAGCGTGAGCTGCACGAGCGGCGTGGTCCACGGAAGGCTGTTGTAGAC
>DATCRI010000017.1 GCA_036569045.1 Chthoniobacterales bacterium
CCTGAGCTCTCCTTTCTGGCGTCCAAACAAGCCGATTCTCGACATCGAAACGGACAAATCCCGCCCCGGGGTCTGGCGGCGAAGAACGGAACTGCTTCCAGACAGCCCGCAGCCGCGCGGTCAATTTCCGTCGCGGTTGCGCACCGGCCACAACGCCATCCGATCGAGGATCCGGTCGCGCACGATCAGCGTGTGAAACAACACGGCGCCGAGATGCGCGAGAAACATGAAGAAGAGCAGGTAGGCCAGCACGGTGTGGGCCGGACGCAGGATCGCGTAAAGCGCCGGATGGGCCGGCAGGATGGGCGGCAGATGCACCGCGCCGAACATCACGATCGGGTAGTGGCCGGCGGACAGCATTCCCCAGCCGACGAGCGGCAATGCGAACATCAGCGCATAGAGCAGCTTCTCGGACGACGACGCGATGAATCGCTCCCGTTTCGACATCGTGGGCGGGAACGGCGGCAGCGTCGTGCACATGCGGTTGATGAAGCGCACCGCCGCCAGAATCAGAATCAGGATGCCCAGCGGACGATGGATGGCGACCAGCATGTGGTAGTCGCCGAGCGAGGCGACCATCGCCGCTCCGATGAAGAGCATGGCCAGCAGCATCGCGGCCATGAGCCAGTGCAGGATGCGGGACTGGAGGGCGAATTGGGTGCGTGGTTTTGGCGCGCTCATGGTTATTTGGCGACCTCGGCGGGCGAGACGGCGCTCGGTTCCTTGCGTTCGCCTTCGCGGCGCGCGAAGGATTTCAAATAGGCGGCCGAGCGCGCGCTGAGCAGCGGATCGTCCGACGCGGCGATTCCGTCCGGCAGCACGAGCGGATCGAAGGTGATGTCGCGGGTGGGGCTGGTGTCCTCGCTCTCGATGCGATCGATGGTCAGCATTCCCACGTCCACCTGTTTTCGATCCGCCGGCCACATTGCGGAGGCGTCTCCGGTCGGATCGCCGGGCTGGCCGACGGTGACCACGAGACGCCACTGCAATGGCCCGCGGTGAATGGCGGCAATCAGTGCGTCGAAGAGGTAGTTCTTGTCCGCCTTCTCCGGCTCGGGGCCGATCGGCGCGAACGGCTGGACCGGCACGAGCGACCAGCGAACGGGCGTCACCTCGCCGGCGGCATTGATGAACCGGAAAGCGTTGAGGCCATTGTAGGTGCTGTTGTCGAAACCGGAGGAACCCGGATTGGCGCCGATCACCGGGAAATTGCGGCCAGCCTCGGGATATTTTTCGATGAAGGCCTTCATCTTCGCGCCATCGGGCTTTCCGGTGGCCGGGTCCGGCGCGGAAGCGAGCAGCAGGTCGTAGAAGGCCTGCGGCGTGTGGACGGGGAAGACCGGAATATTGATGCAGCCGGTGCGCCATTCCTCGCCATTCGGCAGCTGGAACAGAATGGCCAGGCTGCGCACGATGCGCGACGAGTCAGGGACGTAGGGCTTCCCGCCCGCAAATGCGAAGCGGCCGACGAAAGGCACCCGGCCGGCCGGGAAGACCGCGGCTCTGGAGAGTGCGACGCCGTTGCCATTGCTCTCGAAGGTGCCGGCGATGCAGACGCCCTTCGCGTGATTGCGGCGGAAGCCGGGGAAGGTGCCGTTGACCTGCTGGAAGCGATCGACCATCGCCGTCGGCGACAGCGCGTGCGGCGTGAGCCAGCCGCCGACATAGGCGAACAGGCCGGCGATGCCGCCCAGCACCGCGCCGATGATCCCGAATCGCAGCGCGAGCCCCGCCCGCGATAGGGGCGGCGGTGTTTCCGGATTCGATTCGCTGGCGTTCATCGGTCTTCCATCCAATCCAGCAGGTGCCGGGCCAGCGACGGAACCTCAGGGGCTCAACGACATCGCCTTTCCGGGGAAGAAACAATCTTGCATTGGCAAATCTATCCGCCCGCGATCGCGCCCATCGATGAAGGGCTCAGCATTCCGTAATCGCGGAACGCCTCACGCGAGCCACGACCAATGCATCGCCCCCAGCGTCAGTGCCCGCTCTCGTAGTGCTTCAGCCGGCCGTCAATCACGAACGGCCCAAAGGGAACGAGCGCCGCGAGAAGGACCAGCGCCGCCCGCCCAATCGGCCAGCCGCCGCGGATCACCAGCGCAGCCAGCAGTCCGCACACGCCCATGAAAAGCACGCCGTGCAGCCAGCCGACGACAATCACAGCCTGCGGCAGGCCGGCCGCATATTTGAGCGGCATGGCCACGCCGAGCAGAAGCAGGAAGGAAACGCCCTCGGCGAGGGTGGTGAGACGCAGGAGATGAGCGGCAGGCATCGGAGTCGAGTGATCGAAAGTGCCCCGACAGAACCGCCGGTCGCGGCGGACGTCAACCCGTCTTGCGCAGGCTGCGGGAAAATATCCGGTAGAGCGGAGGGGCTGACGCGCCTTCGTGAACACGGTGAACCGGCGCGGCTGGCACTTGCCGACGCTAAAGGCCTGGCGATTCCCATGTCGCCGATTCCGACTCGGAGGCCGGAATCGGCGGGAATCGGATGCCTACAGCGTCGCGAGGATGCCGTTGAACGTCGCGCTCGGGCGGAGGGCGGCGTTGGCCTTCGCGTCGTCGGGCTGGTAGTAACCGCCGATATCGACGGCGCTGCCCTGCACGGCGAGAAGTTCCTCGACGATTTTCGACTCGTTCGCGGTGAGGGCTTCGGCGACGGGCGTGAAGAGGGCCTTCAGCTCGGCGTCGGCGTCCTGCGCGGCGAGGGCCTGGGCCCAGTAGAGCGCGAGATAGAAGTGGCTGCCGCGGTTGTCGATGGTGCCGAGTTTGCGGCCGGGCGAACGGTCGTTCTCGAGGAACTTGCCGGTCGCGGCGTCGAGCGTGTCGGCAAGGACCCTGGCTTTCGGCAGGCTGAAGGTGGCGGCGATGTGCTCGAAGCTGGGGGCAAGGGCGAAGAATTCGCCGAGCGAATCCCAGCGGAGGTAGTTTTCCGCGACGAACTGCTGCACGTGCTTCGGCGCAGATCCGCCGGCGCCGGTCTCGAACAGGCCGCCGCCGTTCATGAGCGGGACGATCGAGAGCATCTTGGCGCTGGTGCCGACTTCGAGGATCGGGAAGAGGTCCGTGAGATAGTCGCGGAGGACGTTGCCGGTGACGCTGATGGTGTCTTCACCCTTCACGATGCGCTCGAGGCTGTATTTGCAGGCGTCGGCGGGTGCGAGGACGGGGAACTCGAGACCGGCGGTGTCGTGGTCCCCGAGGTAGAGCTCGATCTTCTTGAGAAGCTCGGCGTCGTGGGCGCGGGTCTTGTCGAGCCAGAAGACGGCGGGGACGCCGGTGGCGCGGGCGCGGTTCACGGCGAGTTTCACCCAGTCGCGGACCGGTGCATCCTTCGTCTGGCAGGCACGCCAGACGTCGCCGGCCTCGACTTCGTGCGTGATGAGGACGTTGCCCGCGGCGTCGGTGACCGTCACGGTGCCGTCGGCGGGGATTTCGAAGGTCTTGTTGTGGGAGCCGTATTCTTCGGCGGCCTGGGCCATGAGACCGACGTTCGGCACGGAGCCCATGGTTTTCGGGTCGAGGGCGCCGTTGGCTTTGCAGAAGTCGATGACGGCCTGGTAGACGCCCGCGTAGCAGCTGTCGGGAATGACCGCGAGGGTGTCCTGCGTCTTGCCGGCAGCGTTCCACATCTTGCCGCCTTCGCGAATCATCGCGGGCATGGAGGCATCGACGATCACATCACTCGGGACGTGGAGATTCGTGATGCCCTTGTCGGAATTCACCATCGCGACAGCGGGGCTGTTTCTGAACAGCGTTTCGAGATCGGCCTTGATGGCGGCCTGCTTCTCCGCGGGCAGCGTGGCGGCCTTTGCGACAAAATCGCCGAAGCCATTGTTGAAATCGACGCCGAGGGCGGCGATGTCGTCCGCGTATTTCTCGATGAGGTCCTTGAAAAAAACCTTCACGGCGTGGCCGAAGAGGATGGGGTCCGAGACCTTCATCATCGTGGCCTTGAGGTGGAGCGAGAAAAGCGTGCCGTCGACCTTCGCGCGAGCGATCTGATCGGCGAGGAAGGAGACGAGCGCATTCTTGCTCATGAACGTCGCGTCGAGAATCTCGCCGGCCTTGAGCGGGGTTTTCTCCTTGAGAACGGTCACGGCGCCGTCCTTTGCGACGAATTCGATCTTCACGTCGGTCGCCTCCGGCACGGTGACGGATTTCTCGTTCGAGCAAAAATCGAACTCGCCCATCGTCGCGACCTCGGTCTGCGAATCCCTGCTCCAGGCGCCCATCTTGTGCGGGTGGGCCTTGGCGTAGTCTTTCACGGCCTTCGGCGCGCGGCGGTCGGAGTTGCCCTCACGGAGGACGGGGTTCACGGCCGAGCCCTTGACCTTGTCGTAGCGGGCCTTGGCGTCCTTCTCGGCGTCGGTGGTCGCGGCCTCGGGATAATCGGGGATGGCGTAGCCCCTGGCCTGCAGCTCGGCGATGGCGGCCTTCAGCTGCGGGATGGAGGCGGAGATGTTCGGTAGCTTGATGATGTTCGCCTCGGGCTCGAGCGTCCACGCACCGAGTTCGGCGAGGGCGTCGGGAACGAGATCGAAGGCCGCGAGGATGCGCCCGGCGAGAGAGATGTCGCGCACTTCCACGGCGATGCCGCTGTGCTTCGTGAACGCCTGAACGATGGGCAGCAGCGAATAGGTCGCGAGGAGCGGGGCTTCGTCGGTCTTCGTGTAGATGATGGTCGGCGTCTTGGACATGGCTTTAGCGCTCTGAAGTAGCCGCCGAGGCGCGGGAGAGTCGATGAAAAACCCTCCGAATCCCCTTGTGGCGACCACTTCGGCCTTTATCACCGCGCCGTTTTCATCCATCGTCCGCATTCCTTCTTCCCCTTTCTTCATGAGCACCAACGTCGAGTCTCACCTCGTCGAAAACCGCGTCTTCAAGCCCTCCCGTGAATTCTCCAAGGCCGCCGGCATCGGCAGCCTCGCCGAATACAGGCGGCTCTACGAGTCCTCCATCAGGCGCCCGGATAAGTTCTGGGCCGCGCAGGCCAGCGAACTCAGCTGGGCCCGGAAATGGACGAAGACGCTGGAATGGAAGGCGCCTTTTGCAAAGTGGTTCGTTGGCGGAAAGTTGAACGCGAGCGCGAACTGCCTCGACCGCCACCTCACCGGCCCGCGCCGCAACAAAGCCGCGATCATCTGGGAGGGCGAGCCCGGCGAAAAGCGCACGCTCACCTACCACCAGCTCCATCGCGAGGTCTGCAAGTTCGCGAACGTCCTCAAGCGCAATGGCGTGAAGAAGGGCGACCGCGTGCTGGTCTACCTCCCGCTCGTCCCCGAGGCCACCGTCACGATGCTCGCCTGCGCCCGCATCGGCGCCGTGCACTCCGTCGTCTTCGGCGGCTTCAGCGCGGACAGCATCAAGGACCGCCTCGCCGACTCCGGCGCAAAGGTCATCGTCACCGCCGACGGCGGATATCGCCGCGGACAGACGGTCACCCTCAAGCAAAGCGTCGACCGCGCCATCGAGGGCAACGAGGCCATCGAGCGCGTCATCGTCCTCCGCCGCGCGAACATCGACATCCACATCAAGGAGGGCCGCGATGTCTGGTGGCATCGCGAGATGGATTACGTGGATGCGAACTGCCCGGCCGTCCCGCTCGATAGCGAGCACCCGCTCTTCATCCTTTATACGAGCGGCTCCACCGGGAAACCGAAGGGCATTCTCCACACCACCGGCGGCTACCTCACCGGCGCCTACACGACGACGAAGTTCATCTTCGACCTGCGCGAAGACGACGTTTACTGGTGCACGGCCGACGTCGGCTGGATCACCGGCCACAGCTATCTCGTCTACGGCCCCCTCGCAAATGGTGCGACCTGCGTGATGTATGAAGGCGCGCCGAACTGGCCGGAGCCCGACCGTTTCTGGGAAATCATCGAGCAATACGGCGTCACGATTCTCTACACCGCGCCGACCGCCATCCGCGCCTTCATCAAATGGGGTGACGAATGGCCCGAGAAGCACGACCTCTCCTCGCTGCGCCTGCTCGGCACCGTCGGCGAGCCAATCAATCCCGAGGCCTGGATGTGGTATCGCGAAAAAATTGGCGGCGGCCGCTGCCCCATCGTGGACACTTGGTGGCAGACGGAAACCGGCGCGATCATGATCTCCCCGCTCCCCGGCGCGACGCCCGCCAAGCCCGGCACGGCCACGCTGCCATTCTTTGGCATCGATGCGGCGATCGTCGACGACGACGGCCGGGAGCTGAAGCACGGGGAAGGCGGCAAGCTCGTCATCCGCAAGCCCTGGCCCTCGATGCTGCGCACGATCTTCGGCGACAAGCCGCGCTACAAGAAAACCTACTGGAGCGAGGTGAAGGGCTGCTACTTCACCGGCGACGGCGCCCGCCGCGACAAGGACGGCTATTTCTGGATCACCGGTCGCATGGACGACGTGCTCAACGTCGCCGGCCACCGTCTCGGCACCGCCGAGGTCGAGAGCGCGCTCGTCGCGCACGAAGCCGTGGCCGAGGCCGCGGTCGTCGGCCGGCCCGACGAAATCAAGGGCCAGGGCGTCGTCGCCTTCGTCACGCTCAAGGTCGGCGTCGCCGCGAACCACGAGCTCAAGGAATGCCTCCGCAGGCACGTCGGCGAAATCATCGGCCCGATCGCGAAGCCGGACGAAATTCGCTTTGCCGACATGCTGCCCAAGACGCGCAGCGGCAAGATCATGCGCCGCCTGCTCAAGGAAGTCGCCGGCGGGGGGGGCGTCACGGGCGATACGACCACGCTCGAGGATCTCAACGTCCTGGCCAGGCTCGGCAAGGCCGACGAATAACCGGAGGGAGGGCGCCTGCGCGAGCTGGCGCCTTTCCTGTGACCAGAGGGAAACGAAACAGGCCGCGCGGTTCGCGCGGCCTGTTCAAAGTCGAACTCGAAAGTCGGTCGGCTTACTTGCCAGCCTTCTCTTCGATGTATTTGATGACGTCGCCGACGCTCTGGAGCTTCTCGGCGTCTTCGTCGGGCACTTCGACGTTGAACTCCTCTTCGAAAGCCATCACGAGCTCGACCGTGTCGAGCGAATCGGCGCCGAGATCCTCGATGAACGATGCGGCGGGCGTGACCTGCTCGGGCGTGACGCCAAGCTGCTCAACGATGATGTCTTTGACTTTTTCTTCGATGGATTTTTCGGACATAAGAATTCGGGTAATTGGGTGAGTGGGGAAGCAGTTATTCGCCCTCCCAGGCTTTGACAACAACTAATTTCCCGTGAGCGCAGAAACAGGGTTTTCCTCGGTGGGGTCAAGCAGAAATCTGTTTGCGAACTCCGCCATCTTCGAGCGTTCGACCTGGCTGGCGGCGCCTCCGGAAGCCGTCTTTGCCTTCCACGAAAACCCCGGCAACCTTGCGCGCATCAGCCCGCCCCTGCTCCGGCTGCGACGCATCGAGGCCGATCCCGTGGCCATCCCGGGAACGCGTTTCCGGATCGTGGCGAGACCGCTCGGCCTGCCACTGGACTGGACCGGCGAATGGCTGGCGATCGAGAGGCCGAGGCGGCTTGTCGATGGCGTGGTGCAGGCACCCTTTGCCCGCTTCGATCACGAGCATTGCTTCGAGCCCGAAGGCAACGGCACGCGCATGACGGATCGCGTGACGTATGCCCTCCTCGGGCCAGGCTGGGGATTTCTCGGCCGGCTCATGAACCGGCTCGTCGCCGCCTTCGTCCTGATCCCGATGTTCCGCATGCGCCACGTCGCAACGCGGCGCTATTTCGCGGGAAACTAGGCACCGGGCGTCGGTTCGGGCGTCGGCGTCGCTTCCAGGGCCGGATTCGGCTGCTGGCCGCGGGCCTTGCCCGTGGGCGTGACCGTGGCCGTGCGGGTGAACTCCGGATTATTCGCGAGCGAAGCCTCGATCGTATACGTCTGGCCGGGCTGCATGTCGCGCGTGGCGATCTTCTCCTCGTATTGGATGCGCTCGTCGGGATTGATCATCACGACTCCCGAGACGTCGTCGAACGCGCGATCGTCGGACCATTTTTCGATGACCTTGCCGCTGCCGTCGCGCACGAGAATCTCGATGCGCTGCGAGGTCGGGAAGTCGAGCTTGAGAAGCTTCGAGGTGCGATTGATCACCGAGTAGGTGACCGTGATCTCGCGACGATCATCGACGGAGAATTTCTCCGGCTGGATCACGAGCTTGCTGTCGGAGTGCTTTTTGACGAGCTGCACCGACGAGAACATGTCGGTGAAAAACGACGTAAGCATCTTCGTCGAGCTCTTGTCGCTCGTCTTGTTGAGCGGAAACGAGTTCGCGGGCGTGAGCGTCGACGATTTGTTCGTGCGAGGCCCCGGGCCCGTGGAATTATTGGAATCGTCGGGAACGATGAAAAACGGGCTCTGCTCCTCGGGGATCACCGGCACGACGGACTGCGCCAGGGCCGGCCGGAGACCGAAACCAAGGGCCGCACCGATGAGGAGCGGCGTCGTAGAGCGCAGGAATCGCGGGACTTGCATGGGGCATCGGGTTACCGCAGGGCGGGCGCGGTTGCAAATCCTATCCGCATCGCTACGCTCCCGCCATGCAGCGTTTCCGCCCCATTTTGTTCCTGACGCTCGCGCTCGTCGCGACCTCCGCCGCGTTTGCCGGCGCGAAGAAGCAATCCGCGGTCTCCGTTCGATTTCACGCGGAAGGCGGCTCGGAAGGTGGCGAGTTTTCCCAGCCCGTCGAGCTGATCAATCCCAGGCGCAAGACGAACATGCAGGCGCTTGCGCTCATCTCCGAGCGCGACATCAAATCCTTCTACCCCTACCCGGCCACGGACGGCTCCGGCACGTTTGGCGCAAGCTTCCGGCTCGATTCCCATGGATCGAACCTCCTCGGCCAGCACACGATGTCGCGCCAAGGCAGCTACCTGCTCGCCTATTTCAACGGCCGCCACGTCATCGACCTCTACATCGATCGCGCGGTCACGGACGGCATCATCAGCATCCCCAGCAGTCTGACCCCCGCCGACATCGCCGCCCTGGAACTCACTTTCCCCCTGATGGGCCACGAAAACGAGAAACCGGGGAAGAAGAAGCCGGTCCAGAAGGACGCCCCGCCGCCGAAGGCCTCCGAAATGCCACGCATGCAGCCGGCCACCGTTCGCCAGGCCGACGGCTCGCTGGCCCCCGCGCAATCCTCGGGCGCCGCCCCGAGCGGCGAAGTCATTCCCCGCTCGGTCTCCCCGGTCGGCCAGTAGCTCGCACTTGTCTTTCGCCCGCTCGTCCCGAATGCGTCAGCTGAAATCCGTCTGGCCCTGGCTGCTCGCAGCCCTGAGCGGCGCCCTCCAGGCCTTCGCCTTCCCGCCCTTCAATCAGGCCGGGCTCGCCTGGTTCGCCTTCACCCCGCTCATCGCCGCTCTCTGGTTCACGCCGACGACCGGTCGCGGCCGGCCGCTGCGCCTCTTCGCCCTCGGCTACCTGTCCGGCCTGGTCTTTTTCTGGGTGAGCCTTTTCTGGTTCACGGAAGTCACCCGCCTCGGCTGGTTTGTCTTCGCCTTCTATCTCGCGATTTTTCCGGGCCTCTGGGGCCTGTTCGTCGGCATCACCTGCCGCCCTCGCGACTCGAAGGACCTCGCAACGAATCCCTGGCTGAGCTCCATGGGCAATCTGCGCCTCGCCGCCCGAGGGGCCGCGGCCTGGGCCGCGATCGAATGGGTGCGCGGCTCGCTCTTCAGCGGCTTCGGCTGGAATTCGCTGGCCGTCTCTCAATGGCAGAATACCGCCGTCATCCAGATCGCGGATTTCTCCGGCGTCGCCGGCCTCGGCTTCGTCATCATCCTGATGAACCTCACGCTCGTGCACACGGTGCGGCGTATCAGCCTCGAGGCCGGCCGCGTGAAAATGCGCCCGCATTTCGACTTCACGCTCACGATGGCCATCGTCGCGTCGACGTTTTGCTACGGCGTGTATCGCGTGAACTATGCGAGCCCGAAACCCGCCGCTGGCGCGCCGCCCACCACGGCCACCCTCCGCGTCGCCGCCGTCCAGGCGAACATTCCGCAATACGCGAAGTGGGATCCCCAGTTCGAGCAGCACATCATCCAGACCTACCGCCGCCTCTCGGAGAACGCCGCCGCCTACCGGCCCGACCTCGTCATCTGGCCCGAGGCCGCCACGCCGCGGCCATTGCTCGAAGATGAGGACATGAAACGCGAGGCCGTGAACGTGCTCGCGAAGACCCGCGCCGACTTCCTCACCGGCTCCATCCGCTACTTCCTCGGCGAGGCTTTCAACGCCGCCATCCTCCTCGACCAGAAGGGCGGCGTGCAGGTCTATCACAAGATCCACCTCGTGCCCTTCGGCGAATACGTGCCCTTCCGGAATAGCTTCCCGCTCTTTGCCTGGATCGTCGGCAGCGAGGTGCCCAGTGATTTCGCCGCCGGCACCGAGCCCGTGGTGATGACCCTTCGCAAACGCCCGTTCAAGATCGCCCCGCTCATTTGCTTCGAGGACACCGTCGGCGACCTCACCCGGCGCTTTGCCCAGGGCGGCGCCGAACTTCTCGTCACCCTCACGAACGATGGCTGGTTCCGCGAGAGCGCCGGTTCGCACCAGCACATGGCCAACGCGGTCTTCCGCAGCGCCGAGACGAAGCTGCCCCTCGTCCGCGTCGCCAATACCGGCGTCACCTGCGTGATCGACCGCTTTGGCCACGTCAGCCAGACGCTCGAAACTCGCGGCAACACCTTCATCGAGGGCGTCCTCCTCGCGCAGCTCACGATCGCCGTCGAGCCCCCGAAGACCTTCTACACCCGCTACGGCGATCTCTTCGCCCTCTTCTGCGGCATCGCCACCATCGGAGCGATCTACACGCACCTGCTCACCGCCCGGCGCCGCGGCCTCACCGAGTCCGCCTGATCCACCCGACCGCGAAAATCGTCTCTCGCGCCTTGCCCACCGCGGGCGAACCCGGCAACCTTTCGCGCATGAAAGCCGTCGTCACCGTCATGCCCAAACAATCCGTGCTCGACCCACAGGGCGCCGCTGTCGCCCAGGCCCTCGGCCACCACGGCCTCGATAGCGTCGGCAAGGTCCGGGTCGGCAAGGTCATCGAGATCGAACTCACCGGCGCTCCGGACGAATCCACGCTCCACAGCCTCAGCCGCGACCTCCTCAGCAACCCCGTCATCGAGGATTACACGCTCGACGTCGTCGCTTGATGAAATTCGCAGTCCTTCAATTTCCCGGTTCGAATTGCGACCAGGATTGCCTCCTCGCCCTGCGCTCCTTCGAGGGCGTCACCGCCGAATACGTCTGGCATAAGAACACCTCCGTCGCCGGCTTCGACGCCGTCATCGTCCCCGGCGGCTTCTCCTACGGCGACTACCTGCGCTGCGGCGCAATCGCCAGCCTCTCGCCCATCATGGGCGCCGTGAAGGAGTTCGCGACCAATGGCGGCCCCGTCCTCGGCGTCTGCAACGGCTTCCAGATTCTCTGCGAGAGCGGCCTCCTCCCCGGCGCCCTCGTCCGCAATCGCGACATGCATTTCCTCTGCGAGCACGTCGATCTCCGAGTGGAGACCACCGACTCGCGCTTCACGAAAAACGCCGCCGCCGGCGCGATCCTGAACATTCCCATCGCCCACGGCGAAGGCTGCTACGTCGCCGACGAGGCCACCCTCGCCGAGCTCCAGGCCAACGACCAGATCCTCGTTCGCTACGCCGGCAGCAACCCCAACGGCTCCGTCGACAACATCGCCGGCATCCGGAACCGCTCCGGCAACGTCTTCGGCCTCATGCCCCATCCCGAGCGCGCCTGCGACCCCGCCCTCGGCAGCACCGACGGCCGCGTCATCTTCGAATCTCTGCTTTCCTAATTTTCATGGCCGATCCCGCCATCACTCCCGAAGTCATCGCCAAGCACGGCATCACGCCCGACGAATACGAGCGCATCCAGAAGATCCTCGGCCGCGACCCGAATTTCACCGAGCTCGGTGTCTTCTCCGTCATGTGGAGCGAGCACTGCTCGTATAAGAACTCCAAGCTCGAGCTGAAGAAATTTCCGACCACCGGCGACAAGGTGCTCGTGAAAGCCGGCGAGGAAAACGCGGGCGTCATCGACATCGGCGACGGCTGGGCCATCGCGTTCAAGATGGAAAGCCACAACCACCCGAGCGCCGTGGAGCCATTCCAGGGCGCGGCCACCGGCGTCGGCGGCATCATTCGCGACATCTTCACGATGGGCGCCCGCCCCGTGTTCTCGATGAACAGCCTGCGCTTCGGCCCCATCACCGGCGACGACGCGGAAGCCAGGACGAACCGCCGTCTCTTCGCCGGCGTCGTGAGCGGCATCTCGCACTACGGAAATTGCATCGGCATCCCGACGATCGGCGGCGAGGTCTATTTCGACGAATCGTATTCCGGCAACCCGCTCGTCAACGTCCTGAACCTCGGCATCCTGCGCCACGACCAGATCGCGCGCGGCGGAGCCGTCGGCATCGGGAATCCCGTTTTCTACGTCGGCGCCGAGACCGGCCGCGACGGCCTTGCTGGCGCCGCCTTCGCCTCCCGGGAACTCACCGAGGAATCGAAGGAAGACCGCCCCGCCGTTCAGGTCGGCGATCCCTTCCGCGAAAAACTTCTCCTCGAGGCCTGCCTCGAACTCCTCGCCAGCGGCTGCGTCGCCGGCATTCAAGACATGGGCGCCGCCGGCCTCACCTGCTCGACCTGCGAGACGGCCAGCCGCGGCGGCACCGGCGTCGAGATCGAGCTCGACCTCGTGCCGAAGCGCGAGACAGGCATGACGCCTTACGAAATCCTCCTGAGCGAGAGCCAGGAGCGCATGCTCGTCATCGTGAAGAAAGGTGAGGAACAGACCGTCCGCGACATCTTCGAGAAGTGGGATCTCCCCTACGCGGAAGTCGGCATCGTGAACGACGACGGCATGATGCGCGTGAAATCCGGCGGCAGGACGGTCGTGGAAATTCCCGCCCGCCAGCTCGCCGACGAAGCCCCGCTCTACTCCCGCGAAGCCGCGGAGAAAACCGCGGATCACACGGATTTTCCGGATGAACTTCAGAAGCTCCTATCCGCCTCATCCGTGTCATCCGTGGTCCAAAGCCTTCTGTCTTTGCTCTCGCACCCGTCCATCGCCAGCAAGCGCTGGGTCTGGCGCCAATACGACCACATGGTCCGCCTCGGCGCGACCGTGCTGCCCGGCAGCGACGCCGCCGTTTTCCTCGTTCGCGAGGCCAACAAAATCCTCGCCGCTTCGACGGACTGCAACTCGATCTACTGCAAACAGGATCCCCGCGAAGGCGCTCGCATCGCCGTCGCCGAATGCTGCCGCAACCTCGCGTGCTCCGGCGCCGTGCCGCTCGCACTCACCGACAACCTGAACTTCGGCAACCCGCACAAGCCCGAGAATTTCCTCCAGCTCCGCGAGGCCGTCGAAGGCATGGCCGAGGCCTGCCGCGAGTTCGGCACGCCCGTCACCGGTGGCAACGTCAGCCTCTATAACGAGAGTCCCGTCGCCGCGATCGATCCCACGCCGACCGTCAGCGTAGTCGGCCTCATCGCCGACGCCGCGCACGTCACGACCAGCGCCTTCAAGGCCGCCGGCGACGTCATTCTCCTGCTCGGCGAACTCGTGGAAAGCACGCCCGCCCAGGGCATGGGCGCCACGCATTACCTGAAAGTGGTTCACGGCACGAAAGCCGGCCCGCCGCCCGCGTTGAGCTACGAAAGCGAGCTCGCCGTTCACGACGCCCTGCGCGCCGCGATCAAGGCCGGTCTCGTCCGCAGCGCTCACGACTGCAGCGAAGGCGGCATCGCCGTCACCCTCGCGGAAAGCTGCCTCGCGGCCGCCGGCTCGCCCCTCGGCGCAACGGTTTCGCTCGAGGCGACCGACGCCATCGTCGCACTTTTCAACGAATCGCAGTCCCGCGTCGTCATCAGCGTGGCCCCGGCCGACGTGCCCGCCACCCTTGCCCTGCTCGAGAAGAGCGGCGTCCCCGCCGCCCGCCTCGGCGAGGTGACGAGCCACGGAACGCTCGCGATCAGCACGGCCGGCAAGACCTTCACCTGGCCGCTCCCCGACCTCCACCACGCCTGGGCCGACACGATCGGCAAGCTGATGGAAAGCTGACCCAAGGACGATCGATGATCAAACTCGCCAGCCTCGAGCAGATCGTCCGCACCCTCAACGCACAAGGCGTCCGCTTCCTCATTGCTGGTGGAGTCGCTGTGAATGGATATGGCTATCTGCGCGTCACCAAGGATCTGGACATCGCAGTGGCGCTGGATGCCCAAGCCTTCCACGCTGCGGTGATTGCGCTGGAGTCCATTGGCTATGCGCCCAAAATTCCGGTGACGGCGGAGATGATCGCCGATCCGGCGAATCGCGAGCGTTGGCGGGCAGAAAAGGGAATGCTCGTTTTCCAGATGTGGAACGACTCACACCGTGAAACCCCCATCGACATTTTCACCACCTTGCCCTTCGATTTCGAAACGGCATTTGCGTCCAGCATAGAGGAAAACCTTGCTCCTGGTCTCGAGGTCCGCCTCGTGCCCCTGGACCTGCTGATCGCCATGAAGCAGGAAGCCGCCCGCCCTCGAGATCTTGATGACATTGATCATCTGAGGCAGATTCAATCCATCCGGGCAGAGAAAAATGGATGAGGATCGCATCGACTGGAATCTGGGCACTTTCGCAGGTTCGCGCCGCGAGCAACTCCGCGAATGGTGCGGCCTGACATTCCGCCAGCGCATGTGTGCGTTGGAAGAACTGGGAGAACTTGCCCGCTTCTCCTTCGAGGAAAAACGCCGACAGGGCCAACCCTATTTCGATCCCTACACGGGACAACTGATTCATCCGAACGGTTCCCAGATATCGACTTAGCTCTTGCCAGAATAGAACAACCTTCTTAGCGTCCCCGCCATGGGATCGATCAAGGGCGTATCGGTTGTTCTGGGGATATTTTTAGCTTCACACGCCTTCGGGGACGATAGGCCGGTCTCGCCCCGGAAGACGCTCGAGGAGATCAAAGCCGAGCTGAAGCCGCTCCGCGAGCGAGCCGCGCTCGAGCCCGAGGTCGTCGCCGCCCGCAAGTCTCTCGACGAAGCCTACCGGGCTTACTGGGAGAGCGTCCGTGTGGCGATGGTCAGACTCGAGCCGGAGAAAAAGACGCTGATCGAAAAGGAGATCAGGCTTCGGAAGCAGCTCAATTCCGTGCGTGGCGAGGCCTCGCCGTCCCCGACCCCGGCCGGCTCGAAACCCTAGGCGGACTCACGACGGCGCCCCCCTCCATTTGAACCTTGTCCGCCTCTTCGCACGGCCTATTTTGACGGCTGGCGATGCCGCGCATGCACAGCTCCCTCCGCAAGAAAGTCGTCCTCTGGTTCATCGTCATCGCGCTGGCTGTCGGGGCGGCCGCCTACCTTGGTTACCACCGGATTTCCGACCTCATTCGTCGCGAAGCCGAGAAGCAGATGACGGACAAGCTCCATCACGTGATGGATGTGCTCGAGGCCACGGACGCGACCTACATGAACCTCGTTCATGCCTCGATGGCCGTCCTGAAACGCGAGGCCGCGCGATTCGGTCCGCCGAACCTCCGTTCCGCTCCGGGCGACAGTCGCATGGAGACCCTTTTCTTCGGCGATCACTCCGTCGCCGGGTCCTTCGACCTCGTGGACGACGTGACGAAGATCATGGGCGGCACGGCGACGATTTTTCTCCGCCAGGGCGACCGCTATGTCCGGATTTCCACAAATGTGCTCACACCGGGTGCCGCCCGCGCCGTCGGCACGGAACTGGATCCCAAGGGCCGCGCCATCGCCGCGATCCGCGAGGGCCGCGCCTTCCACGGCGTGGTGGACATTCTCGGGACGGCTTACATCACCAGCTACGAACCGATTTTCGACGCCAGCGGCGCCGTGATCGGAATTTATTACGTGGGTTATCCCCTCGAGCAGCTGAGCACGATCCGCGAAGCCCTCGACAAGAGCGGCATCCTGGATCGCGGGTTCTTCGCCCTGCTCGATCCCGCGAACAAGATCATCTTCCAGTCCAGCGGAGGATCGATTCCGGAGAATATCACCCAGATCACCGACGCCGTGGAGGAGGGCCGCGATCCGGGACCGAACTGGCGCATCCATTGGGAAACGTTCAAGCCCTGGGACTACGACGTGATCGCCGCCATGTATCTTCCAGACGTTTCGCGAATGACGTTTCGGATGATCTGGCAGGCATACAGCGTAACCGGCGCCGTCATTCTGGCGGTGCTCATCCTGTCCTTCATCCTCGCCTCGCGCCTTTCGGATGCCCTCGAGCGAGCCGAAGTCGCCACCGGGGAGGCGCTCGATGCCCGCGACGCCGCGGAGTCCGCCAACCGCACGAAGAGCACCTTCCTCGCGAACATGAGCCACGAACTTCGCACGCCGATGAATGCAATCATCGGCTACAGCGAGATGCTCATCGAAGAGGCCGAAGACCTCGGGCAGGACGACTTCACCCCCGACCTGCAGAAAATCCGCGGCGCCGGCAAACACCTCCTTGCCCTCATCAACGACATTCTCGATCTCTCGAAGATCGAGGCCGGCAAGATGACCATTTTCCTCGAGGACATTCCGCTCGGCGAAATGATCACCGAGGTCGTGGGCACCATCCAGCCACTGCTCGAAAAGAATGGCAACCGACTCGATATCCGCGTCGCTTCCGACATCGGGACCATGCGCGCCGACCTCACGAAGGTCCGCCAGACGCTCTTCAACCTGCTGAGCAACGCCACGAAATTCACCGAGCGCGGCATCATCACCCTCGCCGCGGAGCGCATGCAAACCGAGCTCGGAGAGCGCATTCGCATCCGCGTGTCCGACACCGGCATCGGCATGACGCCCGAGCAACTCGGCAAGCTCTTCCAGGCCTTCTCCCAGGCGGACGCGTCGACCACGCGCAAATACGGCGGCACCGGTCTCGGCCTCATCATCAGTCGAAAATTCTGCCAGATCATGGGCGGCGACATTTCCGTGGAAAGCCGCGCCGGCATTGGCACGACCTTCGCCGTCGACCTGCCCGCCATCGTCGTGCCTGCGCCGGAACCGGTCGTGCCGCCCACCACCCCCGCGCCGGACGTTCCGAAGCCTCGCTCCCAGAATCGCAAGACCATCCTCGTCATCGACGATGATCCCGACGCCGCCGACCTCATGGCCCGCGCCCTGGATCGCGCCGGCTTTGCGACCCTCCGCGCCAGCAAGGGCGGCGAGGGCATCGTGATGGCGCAGCAACAGCAGCCCGACGCCATCACGCTCGATGTCATGATGCCGGGCATGGACGGCTGGTCCGTGCTCAGCGTGCTGAAGTCCGACCCCCTCACCGCAAAGATCCCCGTCGTGATGGTGACGATGCTGCAGGATCGCCAGCTCGGCTACGCCCTCGGTGCCGCGGATTTTCTCACCAAGCCGGTCGACTCGGAAAAACTTCGCGACGTGCTCGCGCGCCATGCCGGCCACCCGGAGATGCCCGTGCTCGTTGTCGAGGACGATCCCGCCAGCCGAGAGATGCTCGTCCGCGTGCTCTCGAAAGAGGGCTTTTCCGTCACCGAGGCCGAGAACGGCAGCGTCGCCCTCGAGCGCATCGCCGAGCGCCGTCCCGAGCTCATTCTTCTCGATCTGATGATGCCCGTGATGGACGGCTTCGAATTCCTCGCCGTTCTCGGCGCGGAGCCCGAGTTGGCCCGCATCCCCGTGATCGTCGTGACCGCGAAAGATCTCACTCCCGCAGACCGCGATATCCTCAATGGCAGCGTGCAGCAGGTTTTCGAAAAAGGCGCCATGGACCGGGAAAAACTCCTCCGCGACGTCTGTGCCATGGTCGCAAAGACCGTCAAATCTCACCCGGCGTAGCCCAATCCCATGAAGATCCTTCTCGTCGAAGACAACGAAATGAACCGCGACATGCTCTCGCGCCGCCTCGCGCGCAAGGGCTACGAAGTCGTCATTGCGGAGGACGGCGGCAAGGGCGTGGAACTCGCCGGCAGCGCCGCTCCCGACCTCATTCTCATGGACATGAGCCTCCCGGTCATCGACGGCTGGGAAGCCACCCGGCAGGTGAAGGCCAACGCCGCCACCGCCGAGATTCCCGTGATCGCGCTCACTGCGCATGCCATGGCCGGCGACCGCGAGCAGGCCCTCGGCGCCGGCTGCGACGACTACGACACGAAGCCGATCGAGCTTCCTCGCCTGCTCGAAAAGATCGTCGCCCAGCTCGCCCGCGTCGGCAAAACGCCCCCCTCGGCATGAGCGAGACTCCCCTCGCCCGGGTGCGCCACGACCTCCGCACCCCGATCAATCACATTCTCGGCTACAGCGAACTCGCCGCCGAGGAACTCGCCGACGAAGGCGTGAAGACCGGCGTCGAGGATCTCGCAAAGATCCGAACCGCGGCCGAGGCGCTGCTCGCCATGATCGATGAGAACCTGTCCGAGGAGGGATTCGCCGCCCTCCGCGACGGGGAAAGCGCGTCCACCGCCACCGCGTCGGCCGGGGTGACCCACAAGTCCGCGACCGCCGCGCCGCCGCCGGAGGATTTCTCCGAAGTGGCGATCAAGGGGCGCATCCTTGTGGTCGACGACAACCGGGAGAATCGCGAGACGCTTGCCCGCCGCCTCCAACGCCAGGGGCACGCCACCACGCTCGCTGCCGACGGCGTCGAAGCGCTGGAAATCGCGCGCCGCGAGCCGTTCGACCTCGTTCTGCTCGACGTCCTGATGCCCGTCATGGATGGCTACGCCACTCTCGAGGCACTCAAGGCTGACGACGCGCTGCGCCACATTCCCGTCATCATGATATCCGCCCTCGACGAGATCGACAGCGTCGTCCATTGCATCGAGCACGGCGCGGAGGATTACCTCGCAAAGCCTTTCAATCCCACCCTTCTGCGCGCCCGCATCGGCGCCAGCCTCGAGAAAAAGGCCCTCCGCGATCAGGAGCAGCGCTACCTCGGCGAGATCGAAAAGACCCAGCGCCACCTCAAGGCCGAGCTCGCCGAGGCCGCGAAATACGTGCGGTCCATCTTCCCCGCGCCGACGAAGGAGCCATTCGCGATCGACTGGTGCTACGCGCCATCGATGGAGCTCGGCGGCGACGCCTTCGGCTTCCACTGGATCGACGACGAACACATGGCCGTCTACCTGCTCGACGTGTGCGGACACGGCGTCGGCGCCTCGTTGCTCTCGGTCTCGGCCATCAATGTCCTGCGCTCCGGCTCGCTGCCCGACACGAACTTCCGCGATCCCGGCGACGTGCTCGCCGCGCTCAACGAAGCCTTCCCGATGGAGCAGCAGAACAACATGTATTTCACCATCTGGTATGGCGTCTATCATCGCCCCACGCGCCTGCTCCGCCACGCCAGCGGCGGCCATCCGCCCTCGCTGCTCATCTCCCCCACCGGCGAAATGTCCGAGCTCCGCGCGCCCGGCATGCTCATCGGCGTGATGCCCGAGGTGAAATACGCCAGTGAGTCCCTCCCGATCGCGCCCGGCAGCCACCTGCTCGTGCTCTGCGACGGCACCTACGAGATCAAGCGCCCCGACGGCACGATGATCGAGTTCGACGACTTCAAGGACTTCATGCGCAAACACGGCACCCAGCCCGACGGCCTCGACCGCCTGCTCGACTGGGTGCACGACCTCCGGGGCGGCGGCGCCCTGGAGGACGACTTCTCCATCCTGCGCATCGCCTTCTGACCCTCCTCCACGCATGCCCGGCCTCACCCTGGAAATTGGCAACGACTTCTCCGCCCTGCGCCCCGCCAGCGGGGCCCTGCGGGAATTTCTTACCGAACGCGGCGCGCCCGAGGCCGCATCCTTTCTCGCCGATCTCGTGCTCGAGGAACTCGTCACGAACACGATCAAATACGGCTACGACGACGCCGGCGCGCATTGCATCCACGTGGACGTCGACTTCGCCGCCGGCCGGCTCGGCATCGCCGTGCGGGACGACGGCCGCCCGTTCGATCCGCTCGACCGACCCGCTCCCGACGTCACCCTTCCTGCCGACCAGCGCGATATCGGCGGCCTCGGCCTGCACCTCGTGCGGCAGATGACCGATTCGCTCACCTACGAACGCCGCGACGGCTGGAATATCGTCCGCGCCGAGAAGGATTTCCCGTCCGCTTGAGTCCGCACCGCTGGCTCGTCCGCTGCTGCCACCTGGGCATGTTCATCCAGGCGCTGGTGATCAACGTCACCCCGCTGCTGTTCGTGCCGCTGCGCGAGGAATTCGGCCTCAGCTTCGAGCAGATCGGTCGCCTCGTGCTCATCAACTTCCTCACGCAAATGCTCGTCGACCTCGCCTGCAGCGCCTGGGCCGACCGAGTCTCGACAAGGCTCCTCATCGTCAGCGCAAACCTTCTCGCCGCCCTCGGCCTGTGGGTCTTCGCCCTCGCTCCCGGCTGGCTCGCCACGCCCTACGATGGCCTCCTGCTCGGCACCATCATCTTCTCCGCCGGTTGCGGCCTGCTCGAAGTCTTGCTCAGCCCGATCATCAACGCCGTGCCTTCCGAGCGTAAAAGCGGCGCCATGGCCGTGCTCCATGCCTTCTATCCGATCGGGAAAGTCGCCGTCATCGTCGTCACCGGCGGCCTTCTCTACCTCACCGGCGCCGCGAGCTGGCGCGCGATCCTCATCGGCTGGTCGATCTTCCCGCTGGTCAACACCGTGGGCTTTCTCCTCGTGCGCATCCCGCCGCTCGGCCACGAAGACTCCCCGCAAACCCTCCGCGCCCTGTTCCGCGAGTCCGACTACTTCCTCCTTCTCCTCTCGATCGCCCTCGCCGGTGCCACCGAGGTCACCGTGGCGCAGTGGACGTCCGCCTTCCTCGAGAAAGGCCTCGGTTTCTCGAAACTCGTCGCCGATCTCGTCGGCTTCGCCCTCTTCGGCGTGGGTATGATCGCCGGCCGCCTGTGGTTCGGTCTCCGCGGGGAGCACGGCAACCTCCGCCGCACCATGCTCGTCGGCGCCGGCATCTCGGCCGCCGCCTACGTGCTCATGGCCGTCTCGCCGTGGCCCGTCCTTGCCCTCATCGCCTGCGCGAGCTCCGGTTTCTTCGTCAGCATGCTCTGGCCCGGCACGCTCTCGCTTTCCGCCGCCCGCTTTCCCCTCGCCGGCGCCGCGATGTTCGCCATCCTCGCCGCCGCAGGTGACGCTGGCGCCGCCCTCATGCCCTGGAGCGTCGGCGTGATTGCAGATGTCACGAACCTCCGCGTCGGCCTGCTCGTCGCCGCCCTCGGCCCGCTCCTCATGCTGCCGGTTTTATGGCGCCTGCGGCCGAAAGCGGCATTGCCCGCGCAAGCCTCCGCGTGATAAGGCCAACAGCATGAAAATCGAAGAGCGCCGCGAAGGTCCGGTCGTCATTTTGTCCATCGAAGGCCGCCTCGATCACGCCGGCGCCGAGATTTTCGACGAACGCGTCAGCCGGCACATCGCGGAAGGCGATCGCGCCTTTGTCGTCGACTTCCACGGCGTCGATTTCGTCGCCAGCATGGGCCTCCGCGCCCTCATCAAGCCGTATCAAATCCTCGCCCCGCAGGGCGGCAAGATCGTCGTCACCCACCTCGGCGAATCCGTCCGCAACGTCTTCCGGCTCGCCGGCATCGAGCAGGCCATTCCCATCTACGATTCCGTGGAGGCCGCCGTCGCCGCGATTTCATGAAAGCGCTCCGCGCCGCTCTCATTTTCCTCTCCGCCATTCTCTCCACCCGCGCCGGTGAGGTAAAGGTCGCCTGCGTCGGCGACAGCATCACCCAGGGCGTCGGCGTGGCCAACCCCGGCCGCGACAGCTACCCGGCGCAACTGGGCAAACTTCTCGGCAAGCCCTACCGCGTCGAAAACTTCGGCTATTCCGGCGCCACGCTGCTCAAGGACGGCAACAATCCCTACTGGAGGACCGCCGCCTTCCGCGACGCCACGAAGTTCCTGCCCAGCATCGTCGTCATCGCCCTCGGCACAAATGACTCGAAGCCCCAGAACTGGGACGGCCGCGAGGAGACCTTCCTCCAGGACTACAAAGCTCTCATCGCGCATTTCCGCAAGCTCCGGTCGAAGCCCAGAATCTTCCTCTGCCTGCCCCCGCCCTCTTTCCAAAGCCGCACTGACGACATTCGCGAGCCCATCCTCAAGCGCCAGCGCCTCATGCTCTCCAGCTTCGCCGAAAAGGAACGCCTCCCCCTGATCAATTTTTATTCTCCGCTGAAATCGCATCCCGAATGGCTTCCTGATGGCGTCCATCCGAACGGAGCCGGCGCCAAGGCCCTCGCAGACGCCGTTTCACTAAGAATAAAATCCTGGAGTGACCAACATTGAGCGCTCCCTAATTGCATCCTTGCAAATTCCTGACAGTTTCATACTCTCGCGGAATGAAAACCATTTGCTCCTTGGTAATCGCTTTCTTCACCGCCGTCACACTGCCCGGACACGCGGCCTCCCTCACCACCACTTTCGTAACCGGCGGTCACATCGCCGACGAAGGCATGATGTTCGACGTCATTGCGGTTCGCGCCATGACGATCACCGGCATTCAGATTGCCTTCGAAGAAGCCCCGTTGACTTCGGTTCTCGACATCTACACGAAGCCGAATTCCTTCGTTGGCAGTGAAACCGTAGCTGCGGACTGGACTTTGAATACCACCGTCGGAGCCCTCACGGTATCGGCCGTCGATACGCCGTCCCCACTGGTGAATCTGGCCACCCCCGTGGCCTTGGCGGCGGGCGAGCGTCGTGCGTTTTACTATGTGCGGGACGCGGGCGCCGGTCCCAATATTTCTGCGACCGCTGGAACCGCCATCGGGAACGTCGCCGCGTCCGATGGAAATTTGCTGATCCTGGAGGGGTCCGAAATTGACGGGGTTTTCACCGCAATCGGTGGCGCGAACATCATTCCCGACATCACGATCCACTACACGCTGACGGATACCGCCGCACCCACCATCACTCTCATCGGTAAACAAAAGGTCTTCAGCACCTCCGCCCGCACCGTCCTTTTCGGAATCGCCGAGGATGATGTCGCCGTGGCCTCCGTCACCGCCAAGTTCAAGAAAGTCCTGCCTAACGGTAGCCGACGCACCGTCACGAAGACGCTCACTCCCCTCTCCAACGGTCTCTTCAAGCTCTCTCTGAAATCCCAGCCCGGCCGCACGAACGTGAAGTTCACGGCGGTCGACACCTCTGGCAAGGTTTCGGCAACCACGACCGCGATCGTGATCGGCAGCTGATTTCCCCAGCCAATCCTACAGAGCGTCCGCGAGGCGCCCCCCGCAAACGCGATCCGGTCGTCCCGGATCGCGTTTCCATTGGAAGACACCATCGGCGCCCTTCTTCGTAATTTGCCGGTAAAGCTCCGGCGCGTCCCGTTTTTGCAGCGTGCGCTCGTTCAAGCCTTCCCTCCCGCAACAGAGCAGCTTGCAGTGCGCCTTCAGCTCCCGCGGATGCCCGATCAGCCGTTCCGCATCCTCCACCAGAGCGGGAATCTCCCGTCGCGACGCAGCGACGAAACTGTAGGGCAGGCTGCGCAGGTCGATCTCGACGCGGGTCGAAACCTCGCGCCAGAACGGCGATTGGAAGACCTCCGTCGGAGGCTTCGCGAAGAAGTGACACCAGTGCCGCTCGTTCTCTGGCTCGAGCATCGGGCACGCCAGCTGATGCGTGCAGGGCGTGGCGAACCGATGCCCCGCCGCCCGCAGGACCTCCCGCGCCTCGCCAAGGCGACGGCTCACGTCGCGCGCCCCCGGCTCGACCCAGATGATCTCCTCCGCCGTCGCGGCAAACGCGGCCAGCCTGCCCAGCTCGGCGTCATCGAGCTCGCCGGCCACATGGCTGAGCACGAGCAGCGTGCCGGGATCCACCGCATTGCCCTCGGCAGCCGCGCGCACGTTCAGCCCGGCGTCTCGCAGACGCGCGGCGGCAAAATTCATCGCCAGCGGCGACTGGTCGAAAACCTCCACGTCACGAATACCGCTCCAGGCCGCGACCGTTCGCGCCGCGATCCCCGTGCCGCAGCCCCAATCGAGCAGACGCGCCGACTGCGGCCGCCACTTCGCGCGGTCCAGACTCCCAAGCACTCCGTCCCATTTCCAGCCGATGCGCGGGGCGAACGCCGCGTCGTAGAGTTCGAGATCGCGCGCCGTCCAATACTCCTCGCTCGCGTCGGTGAGGAATCGATCCCGCAGCGTCCGCAGCCGCTGCCAGTCGCCAGCGTGGAACTTAGTTTGCACCCGCGGGGGGCTCCGCCTTCACGGTGAAAGGCTTGTCCTTCTCGCCGGTCACGAACATCACCAGCGTCACTGGCTCCGTGCCGACATTGCGCCCGTTATGCAGCACGTCGACGGATTCCGCCAGCGCCTGCCCGGCCGAAAGCTTCTCGACCTTGCCGCCCTCCATCTCGACGACCAGATTGCCCGAGAGGATGTAGCCGTAGCAGGGAAACGGATGCCGATGCCAACCGGTCTCCGCACCCGGCGGGATCACCACGCGCACCGCCGTCACTTGGGCATCGTCGACCTTCGGATAAACGATCGGCTGCCCTGCGGACGTCGTCATCGTCTTGAGCAGCGGCGTGACCTGGATCACCGGCCGATAGCCAGCGGCCACCTCCGGAGCCGGATCACCCCGCAAACTTCCCGCCGCCAGAACTGCCAACGCCACAACCAGTCTCTTCATGCGCGAGCAGTAACATCCCGACCGCCGAACGACGAGCGTTTGCATGCCAGCGAACTCTGGGCATCCATGATTTCCATTGCACATTGGCGAATACCTGATCAGGTGGCGTCGCAGTGCAGAGCCCCTTTTGGGCGTAGGTAGATAGCTAGTAGTGTTTGCAGAGTGGCCCCGGCCATGACCCTTCCTGTGGCGACTCGTATCCGATTAACGGAATCCGCGGCGAAGACTCGATCATGCAAAAGAACACCACAACTATGGGCAGCAAACTCTACGTCGGAAACCTCTCCTTCAACACCACCGAGAGCGATCTCAAGAGCCTCTTCGCATCCGCAGGCAGCGTGAGCGAAGCCGCGCTCGTCTCCGATCGCGAAACGGGCAACTCCCGGGGCTTCGCCTTCGTCACCATGTCGTCCGACGCGGAAGCGCAGGCGGCGATTTCGCAGTTCAGCGGCAAGGAAGTCGACGGCCGCAGCCTCACCGTCAACGAAGCCCGTCCTCGCGAAGAAGGCGGTCCCCGCAAGAGCTTCGGCGGTGGCGGTAATCGCGGTGGTCGCGACGGCGGTAATCGCCGCTACTAATCACCCGTCGTCACCCGACGACCTGATTTATCCGAACGTCCCGGTTCTCGAACCGGGGCGTTTTTTTTATTCCGCCCGCCAGATCAGCCGCACGGAGTCGAGCCGCAGCGGCGCTTCCTCGATGCGCGCCGCCAGCTCGGCGGCCTGCGTCTCGAGCACCGTGATCTCGTCCTCGCGCACGTGATCGTTCACGCGCTGCAGATCCCGCAGCCGCTCGATTTCATGGCGAAGGAGCGTCTGCATTTTCTCCGTGGCCGTTTGCGCGATCGCCTCGCTGCGCGCAGTGGCATGCTCGCGACTGCGCTCGAGCATGTCGGGCAGGAGCTTCTGCCTGATACGGCGATTGTCGAGGAGCTGGAAAATCGGCCCCGGCTCGAGGTCCGCGGCGTCCGGCGCGATGTCGGCGGAGACATCTTCTCCCCGCGCATCGACGACCACGCGAAACGGCGTCGGCGGCAGAAAGCGGTCGGCATGGAGCTCGGGCGGCGCGACCGGTTCGACGACATAGATCGCCTCGAGAAAAATTCCCGGGTCGCCGCCATCCGTCCACCGGGCAAACGCGCTGTTCCCCTGCTCGCTGCCGAGCAACAGATCGATCGCGCCGGTGAGGATGGGATGGTCCCACGTGAGGAAGCCGATTTCTTCGCGGCTGAGCGCGCGGGCGCGGTCTGCCGTGAGCGTGAGGCCCTCTTCCGGCAGTTCGGGAAAGGCATCCGTCGTGAGATGAGCGGGAATCACGAGCCACGTCCGCGCCGCCAGCTCCTCGACCTGCACGCCGAAGTGATCGAAGATACGCAGCGCAAAGGCATCGAGGGCCGAATCCCGGTCGATGGCCGCGATCTGCGCGACGATCTCCCTCGCCGCCTCCGGCCGGCAGGAATTCATCTGGAGCAGGCGGTCCTGCCCCTGTTCGAGATTCTTCGCAAGCTCCGCGCGAAAGGACCGCGCCTCCTCGAGAAGCGTCTTCGGGATCGAGGACTCGAGCGCCTCGGCGAGCCGGGCGCCGAACTTCGCAACGATCTCGCGGCCTCCCTCGAGCGGCCGCTCGAAGGCCTCCAGCCCCTCGTGATACCAGCGCGCGAGCCCCTCGAGCGGACTGCCCTGCGGAAACGGCACATGGATCGCGATCGTCTCGGTCTGCCCGATGCGGTCGAGGCGGCCGATGCGCTGCTCGAGCAATTCCGGATTCTCCGGCAGGTCGAAGAGCACAAGATGATGCGCGAACTGGAAGTTCCGGCCCTCGCTGCCGATCTCGGAGCAGATGAGCAACTGCGCCCCATCTTCTTCGGCAAACCACGCCGCGTTGCGGTCGCGCTGGAGGAGCGTGAGGTCCTCGTGAAACAGGCCGATCTTCACCTTCACGCGGTCGCGCAGCGCCTTCTCGAGGGCGAGGACCTTTTCCCGGGTGCGACAGATCAGCAGGACCTTCGCCTTTCGCTTCTTCGCGAGAAACGCGATCAGCCACTCGACCCGCGGATCGCCCTTCAGCTTGTAAACCCGCCCCTCGGGATCGCGGTCGGCCGCCCATTCGGCGGCGAGGTCGCCCTCCGCCGCGGGCAACGGCTCGAGAAACGCGCGCCGCCTGGGGAAGCCCTTGATCGCAGCCCGGGTGTTTCGAAACATCACGCGGCCGGTGCCATGCTGATCGAGCAATTCCTCGACGAGTGCGTCGCGCGCGGCGAGGTCACCCGTCTTCACCGCGGCCAGCCGGGCCTCCAGCCGCACGGGGTCGGCCCCGCAGATTTCCCGCAGGACCTTGCCGTCGGCGGCGGTCAGCTTCTTCCCATCGAGCAATCTGGCCGCAATCGCGGCCGGGCGGCGGTAGTCGGCTCGTTCGGCCTGGAATTGCGCAAAGTCGCGGTAGCGATCGGGATCGAGCAAACGCAGCCGGGCGAAATGCCCTTCCGTGCCAAGCTGCTCCGGGGTGGCGGTGAGCAGAATCAGGCCGGACGTCCCACCGGCGATCGCCTCGACGGCGGCGTATTCCGGACTCGCCGCCTCTGGCGTCCATTCGAGATGGTGCGCCTCGTCCACGACGACGAGGTCCCAGCCCGCCTCGGCCGCCTGCCGCGCGCGGCGTTCGTCGGCGGCCAGCAGGGAGATCGGGCACAGGATGAGCTGGTCGTCGAGAAACGGATTCGCGGCGGGATCGCCGGCCTCGATGGCGAGGCACCGCTCCTCGTCGAAGATGCTCACGAGCAGATTGAAGCGGCGCAGCAGCTCGACGAACCATTGATGCACCAGAGGCTCCGGCACGAGCACGAGGATGCGCCTCGCCCGGCCGCTGCGAAACAGCCGGTGCAGCACCAGGCAGGCCTCGATCGTCTTGCCGAGTCCGACCTCGTCGGCGAGCAGCACGCGTGGCAGGGCGCGGGCGGCGACTTCCTGCGCGACGAAAAGCTGGTGCGGGATGAGCTCGATGCGCGCCCCGAGCAGACCGCGCACGGGCGCGTGGCGAATCTGGTGACGACGGCGCAGGGCCTCGAGCCGCAGATCGAACGCGGCATTTTCGTCCGTCTGGCCAGCGAACAACCGGTCCTCGGGCTTCGAAAAGCTCAGCGTGTCGGCGAGGTCGATCTCGGGAACTTCGCGGTCCGCGCCGCGATAGAGCAGCACGCCATCGTCGCGCGTGGCGACGCTCTCGACGACGAGCGACTCGCCGGTGTGCGTCTTGATCGTGTCGCCGGGGCGGAACTCCACGCGTTTGATCGGCGCGGATTCGGTGGCGTATTGGCGCAGCGTGTTGCTCACGCGGAAGAGCAGGAACACGCGACCGGGCGCCACGTCGACCACGACGCCGACGCCCAGCTCGGGCTCGGACTCGTTGATCCAGCGCTGGCCTTTTTGAAAACGACTCATGGCTTTAGGCGATCAGAAATGGAGCGCTTCGCCGAAGCGAAATTGCCCCCATCAACGGGCGGAGGCGGGCACGCATCGATAGGCGGCCACCTCGTCGGAAAGAATGTCCTGCCGCAACGTGAACGCGGAACCGGCGGTGATTTTGAGATCCCACACCTGCGCAGCCTTTCCGGCGGCGGCGTTGAAATCGTGCTCGGGAATGCTGGCCAGGTCATCGTAGCGGTAAAGTCGGTAAGCGACGCCGGGAACGAGCCCCGAGACGGTGACCGTGAGCGTGAGTGGCATCGGCTTCGGCCGGTCGGTGGAATGGCGCGCCATCGCGGGCACCTCGTCATTGCGATTGGTCGCCACGCGCACGGGCAGGGTGTCGCCGTCGCGATCCTTCACGCCGAGGATGGCGATGCCGAAGTTGCGGCCGTAGTCAGGCAGCCGGTAAATCGGCCCGCGCGGATCGTTGGCCTGCGCGCGGTTTCCCGGGAATTTCGCGAACGTCGCGGGGAAGAAATAGCGGAAGTGGCGGGTGCCCCAGAGGCCGTTGTCGGAGAAGGTGACGCGGTCCGTGCCGTGGTAGCGCCGGCTGTGGAGCGGCGCCTGCGAACGGATGCGCGAGACGGGCACGATGTGGTCGTATTGCGGATCGCCGGCCGAGGCGGCGCGGCGGCCGTAGAGTTTGAACTCGTTGTTGTAGACGCCGATGGCGACCGGCCGACCGCGCAGCACCTGTCGCTTTACCCATTGCAAGAACCGGGCCGGCGAAGCCGTGCGGCGGTCGTCCCAGGTCACGGATTTCAGATGCATGCGATCGGCGGCCCGGACGTCGTTCACGCCGAGCAGAAGCTCGCCCCTGTCCTGCGGCGTGCGGCCGATCGCGCAGATGCGGGCGTCGTATTGCGAGAGATACTGGCCGAAATATAGGCCGGCGCTGATGAGCGAAACTTCGCCGCAATAGCCGCCGTTGGCCTCCCATTGCAGGCGCGGCGGGATCGCATTGCGATGCTCTCCGGCCGGGGCGCTCGCGGCGGAAAGGAGCAGGAGGGCGAGAAGACAACGTGGGGCGCTCATGAGGGTCGAACTCAACCTAGTCGAGAGTCTCGTCCGCGACAAAGATTTCGACTCCTCGGGAGCGCCGGCTTGTTCGCGCGCAGGGATTCCCCCACGCTCCGCTCCATGTCCGAACTCCACATTCTTGCCCAGATCACCGCAAAGCCCGGCCGCGAGGCGGATGTCCGCCGCGGCATCGAGTCCCTCGTGGCGCCCACGCTGGCGGAGCCTGGCTGCCGGCAATACGTTCCCTACGAGTCGAACCTGCCGGGGAAATTCTTCGTCGATGAAATCTGGGACAGCCAGGCCGCGCTGGATGCCCACATGCAGACGCCCCACTTCCTGGAAATCGCGGCGCGCTTTCCCGATCTGCTCGACGGTCCGCTGGTGATCGAAGTCCTGACGAAGTTCGACTGACGGCCGCGACCTTCATCACCGGTTCGTAAACCTTCCGATGCCGTTCAACGGCTATCGTGAGGCCGCCGGATCCTTCACGCAGCGGAAGCCGAGGTGGTTCGTGCCCGTGTTTGGGTCGCCCTTGCCGCGGGTGCCGGCGATGTCGCGGGAGCAATATTGGTCCGTGCAGAGGAAGGAGCCGCCTTTCTGCACGCGCTTTGGCTGGCCGGGCTCGCTGGGGTCGAAGGAGCTTTCCGGCCCGGGCGGATTGCGCGCAACCTTCCCGGCGGCCGCGAGCGTGGCGTAGTAATCGGGACGATACCAGTCGCTGGCCCATTCCCAGACATTGCCGGTCATGTCGTAGAGGCCGTAGGCGTTTGGCGGAAACGATTTCACCGGGGAGATCCCGACGAAGCCGTCCTCTCCGATATCCCTGACCGGGAATTTTCCCTGGTAGGTGTTCGCCATGAACTTGCCGCCGGGTTTGAACTCGTCGCCCCAGGCGAAAATCTTGCCCGATAGTCCGCCGCGGTCGGCGAATTCCCATTCCGCTTCGGTCGGCAGGCGCTTGCCAGCCCATTTTGCGTAGGCGACGGCGTCGGAATACGCGATCTGGACGACGGGATCGTTCTCACGGCCCTTGATGCTGCTCTGCGGGCCCTCGGGGTGCCGCCAGTCTGCGCCGTGCACGTAGGTCCACCATTGGAAGTGGTTGTCGAGCGGAACGGGGCCGTCGGTGGGCACGAAAACGACGGAACCCGCGACAAGATTCTCCGGCGGAGCGGTGGGGAATTCCTCCTGCATCGGCGCGATCTCGGCGAGGGTCCGGTAGCCGGTCGCCTCGACGAATTTCGCAAACTGGGCGTTGGTCACCTCGGTCGCATCCATCCAGAAGCCGTCGACCGCAACGCGATGAATCGGCACGGTGTCGACGACGGTGTTCATCGTGCAGCAGGACTCGCCCGTGCTGGCGACGATGCCATCCGCGCCCATGGAAAATTCGCCGCCGGGGATCCACACCATGCCCTCGGGCGCAGGGCCGGGAGGCTTTGCGGAACCTGGAACCGTGGGCTCGAAGGCCCATGTCGCCGGGATGTCAGCCGCCTTTTCCGCGGCGCACGCGCACCCTGCAGCGAAAAGCGCGAGGAGGAGGACGGTGCGGGCGGAGCCCCCCGACGAACGCTTCAAAACTTCAGGCCCGCGCCGACGAAGAGACCCGATTCCGCCATCTGGTAAACGACGCCGGAGCTTTCGTAGTCGAGGTAGTAGTAGCGCCAGCCGGCCTCGGTGAAGAAACTGCGCGTCCAGTTGATGCCGGCCGTGCCGTTGAGGTTCCAGGCAATCTCCGATCCGGCGCCGAAGCCGCCGACGTCGCATTGCGTCGCAAGGTAAAGCCAGCGGGTAATATTGACCTGCGCGCGCACGCCGACAATCGGGTCCACCCACCAGCGGTCGCCACCGCCACCGGTGGGCAGATTCTCCTCGAGTGAGTCGGAGATGGCCTTCGCGAGCTGCTTCTTCGCCTCGGCGACCTTTCCGCCGAGTCTCGATGTATCGAGAGAAATGGCGCCGAGCTGCCGGCGGGCGGCGGCCAGCTGCGAGCGGGACGTCGCGACCAGCTGGCGCGCGTTCTCCCGCTGCCGGCGCACGTTTTCGGCCTTGCTCCGGAGGGTCTCGGCCAGCACTTGCTCCGCGGCGGCAAGCCGCTGCCGGGCGGTGTCGACAAGCTGCCGACGGAGACGTTGCTCGACCTGCACCTTCGCCACGGCGATGCGCTGCTCGGCCTCGGCCTGCACGAGGCGAACGAATTCGCCGCGATCGGGGCTCATGATCCGCTCGAGCGCCCGGTCCTTGAGGAGTTTTCGCGCCGCGCGCGGCACGTCGGCCCATTTCGCGACGAGCCGCGATCCGAGCTCCTGCCCGATGGCGGTCACGGCCAGGTCGCGCAGACCGTCCAGCCGCGCGGCGCCCGCGGCAACCTGCTGCTGGAGGTTCGCGGTCAATTCCGTCTGCCTCGCCTGGAGCTGCGCGATCTGCGCCTGCGAGCCGTTGCGAATCGCCGTGCGGATCTGCTGGTCGAGCGCGACGAGTTGCGCCGAAACGGCGGTTCGAGCCTGCGCCACGCCCGCGCTGACCTGCCCGGCCAGCTGGGCCGCGCGGGGCTCGACCGCCGTGCGGACGCGATCGCCCAGTCTTTCGAAAATGAGGTCGGTGGATTTCTCGCCGACCTGGGCGATGCCGGCCGAGTCCCTGGCGAGGGCGACATTCAGGCCGAGGTAATTGTAGCGCGCTCCGGCGTAGAGCTCGACGAACCCGCGCCGATCCTCCCACAGGCGGTAGGCGAGCGCGAGCTGCGCGAGGCCTTGCTCTACGCCGACGGTTGCGTTCGTGTAGAGCGGCCCGGGGGTGCCCTTGTCCGTCTGCAAATCGACGAAAAATCCGTCGCTGAGCAGTCCCCACCGGCCGTAGCGCACCTCGGCCTTCGCAAAGACGGCCCACTTCAGCATGCGCAGCACCGAGATCGTGTCGATGTCGAGATGCACCGGCGCGATGCCGTACAGTCCGACGTCACCATTCAGGCCCGGTGTCCATCCATAGGGCTCGATCGCGAAGGACCATTTTTTCTCGGTGTTCGACGGAATCGAAACCGACTTCGCGAGGGCCTCGCTCTTGAAGTCAGCAACCGGCGCGGACGTCTGCGCCAGGCTCGAAGCCACGAGGACAAGGAAGGCGAAGCTGAACGCGCGAACGATCATGGATGGCGGATGCGAATCGAAAGATCCGCAGGACGTATCGCATCGCCCGCTCCAAGGGAAGCCCGGCCACGGGGAATCACCATTGACGGGTCAGCGTCGATGCCTTATTTAACCATTCAGTTAATTACAATCTCCTTTCCATGGAAGACACCCTGAGCCTGACCTTCTCCGCGCTGGCGGACCCCACGCGCCGGGCCATGCTTGCCCGACTCTCGCAGAGCGCAGCCAGCATCTCGGACCTCGGCCGTCCATTCCTGAAGCGGATGAGTCTTCCGGCGATCACCAAGCACGTGAAGGTCCTCGAGAAGGCCGGGCTCATTACGAAGACCCGCGACGCCCAGTGGCGGCCGTGCATGCTGAATCCCGAGGCACTCCGTCCCGTCGACGAGTGGATGGAGCCCTATCGCATGCTCTGGGAGGAGCGGTTCGATCGCCTCGACACGTATTTGAAGACCGTCACCGCCACCCCACCTCCAAAGGATCCCGCACCATGACCACCCCCGCCCCATCGAACGAACTGAAGCTCATCCGCGTTTACGACGCCCCCGTGCGGCTCGTCTGGGATGCGTGGACCGACCCGGCGCAGGTCGCGCAGTGGTGGGGTCCGCGAGGATTCACCATCACGACGCACAGCAAGGACCTCCGCCCCGGCGGGCACTGGGCCTACACGATGCACGGGCCGGACGGCACGGACTACGAGAACAAGACGCTCTACCACGAGGTCGAGGAATGCGCGAAGCTCGTCTACGACCACGGCGGCAACGACGACCGGCCGCCGCTCTTCCGGGTGACCGTATTCTTCCGCGAGACGGCCGGGAAGACGACGATGGACTTCACCATGGCGCTGGCGACGCCGGAGGCTGCCGCGGAAACTGCGAAATTCATCAGGAAAGCCGGCGGCAACACGACCTGGGATCGCCTCGCGGAGTATCTCGCGAAGGCGGAAGGTGGCGTGGAGAAGTTCGTCATCAATCGCACGTTCGACGCGCCGCTCGAGGTGATGTTCGCAATGTGGACCGATCCCGCCCACGTCGCGCGGTGGCTGCCGCCGCAGGGTTTCACGATGGAATTCCTCGAGGCCGACATCCGCCCGGGCGGCCGCTCGTTCTACCGCATGACGAACGGCCAGATCACGATGTATGGGCGTGCCGAATACCGGGAAATCCGCCCGCCCGACCGCTTCGTCTACACGCAGCAATTCAGCGACGAGCACGGTGGCGTGTCGCGCCACCCCATGGCGCCGATGTGGCCCGAAACGATGCTCACGACGGTGACCTTTGCTGCCGAGGATGCCAGCCGGACGCGCGTGACGGTGACGTGGGAGCCCTTCGGCCCCGCGACCGCCGAGGAAATCGCCGTCTTCGCCAGCGCCCGGGACGGCATGACGATAGGCTGGACCGGCTCCTTCGACAAACTGGAGGACTGTCTCGCGGCGGCGAGTTGACGACGGCTGCGGAAGGACGATTCGCTCACGCGTAGGTGCCGAGCACCTGGTGAACGCCCTCGATGGCCATGCCCCCCTCGCCCACCGCGGCCGTGCAGCGCTTCACGGACCCCGACCGCACGTCTCCCGCGGCGAAGATGCCCGGCACGCTCGTCTCCATCGCCCCCGGCGGACGCCCCTCGGCCTGCCAGGTGGGTGTGCTTGCGACCGCGGGCCCGGTGAGGATGAACTCGCGCGCGTCTCGCAGGATCTCGGGCGGCAGCCAGCTCGTGCACGGCTTCGCGCCGATCATCGAAAACACGGCCGGCGTCTCGACGACGCGGCGCGCACCGGTCGCCACGTCCTCCAGTTCCACGCTCCGCAGCCGCACGTCGCCATCCATTCGGCGAATCTCGGTGCGATACATGATCTCGATGTTTTCCTTCATCTCCACGCGTCGCGAGAGGTAGCTCGACATGCTTTTCGCAAGGGTGTCTCCGCGAATGACCAGCAGCACCTTGCTCGCAATCTCGGAAAGAAACATCGCGGCCTGGCCGGCGGAGTTGCCGCCGCCGGCGACGATGACGGTCGCGCCGCGGCAGGCCTGCGCCTCCATCACCGTCGCCGCGTAATAGACGCCCATGCCGTCGAATTTTTCCCGGCCCTCGGCGCCGATGCGGTTGTAATCCGCGCCGGTGGAAACGATCACCGTCTTCGCGCGCAGCGTCGCCATGCAGCCGTCGATACGCAGCGCGGCGCGGTATTCGCCACCGGGGAACGAGAGCGAAAGCGCCTGCGAGGGCGTGGTGAACTTCGCGCCGAACCGGTGCGCCTGGAGCTGCGCGAGGTTCGTGAGATCACCGCCGCTGATGCCGGTCGGGAAGCCGAAAAAATTTTCGATGAGCGACGACATGCCGGCCTGCCCGCCCGGCGCATAGCTTTCGAGAACGACGGTGTTGAGCCCCTCGGATGCCGCGTTCACCGCCGCCGACAGGCCCGCGGGGCCGGCGCCGACGATCGCGAGATCGCAAAACACCTCGTTCGCCCCGTCCTCGGCAAGCGGGCGGAGCAGGCCGGCAACCTGCGCGATCTCGCGGAGCGACGGCTGGCTGAGCGTGGAGCCGTTGTTCGCGATGAGGATAGGCAGCGCGGCGTCCGCGAACCGCAACCGCTCGCACAGCGCGCGGCCCTCCGGCTCGTCGGAGGGAATGAGCCGGTGCGGGATGTGATTCTTGTCGAGGAAGTCGTGCATGCGATGCGCCGTGCGGCAGCCGCTGTGGGCCACGATGCGCAGGCCCGCGAACTCGCAATCCCGCTGCAGCCGCTTTCGCCGCATGATGAACGCCTGAACGATCGGTTCGCCGACGCCCGGCAGTTCCGCGAGCGCACGGCGGATCGCGGTGGCAGGAATTTCCAGGATCTCGGATTCCTCGGCGCTGCCACGCACGCTGGCGACGGCGGACGTGCCGTTGAGCATGCTCACATCGCCCACGAAATCGCGCGGGCCGGGATTCGCGAGAATCTGCTCCTCGCCCTCGCGCGACTCGTAGGCCTCGAGCTCGCCGGAAAGAACGACCGTCATCGGCAGGTCGCGCTGGCCGGCGCAGAAAACCTTCTCGCCCCGCCGCACGATGCGCCGGCGGCCAAGCGGCTCGAGCTGCGCGAGCTGGTGATCGGTCAGCTTCGGGAACGCGATGTTGTGCGTGTCGCGGTAAAACTCCTCGTCTTTCGCCGGGTCGCCCATGCGGGCGATGCTCCCGTGTTCTGCTGCAAATTCCGAGCGCGAAATGGCGAGCATCGCCTCGAAGCGCACTTGCGCACGGGGAGGAATCGCCGCCAGTATGGCGCCGATGAAATCGCCCGTCTCCCCGCGAATCCGGCCGCGGCAGCATGCTGAGTTCGAGCCGTCGGGTTTAGGGATCCGCGCGATGGGGCTCGCCGCACTGGTTCTCGCGCTCGCTCTGACCGGATGCGCCACGGCAACCTTCGCGCCGCTGCCGGGCGGCGCCGTGCCCGGCACCCCGGGGAGTCGTGCGATGATGAATTCCTGCCTCCGACTGCCGATTTATTCCGGCCCTCCCAATCGGCCCTACGAGATCATGGGCATCGTTCATTGCGCCTCGGGAGCGAATCCCATGCAGGCCGCCCGCGCCGCCGTGCGAGAGGGCGCCGAGCATGGGGCGGAGGCCCTTGTCCTGATGAACGAATACGTGAAAGTGGCCGGAGTGAAGACGCCGGGCGCAACGTTCGGATTGTGGAATGCCTATTCGCGCGACATTTCCGTGGAATGGCCCTGTCGCGACGCCGGGGTGCCCCCGCTGTGGCGCGCCTACGTCGACTGCCTGCCGGCGATCTACGAATCGGAATACGTCTTCGCGGCGATTCACTGGCGGTAGGCGGCAAGTCCGGAAACCGCATTCCGAAAGAGCCGGCAGAGGATCGCTATCGCGAGCGGCTTCGCTCATCCGCCCGATCCTCCTGAAATTCTCCCGCCAGAGACTCCAATCCAGCGTGCGATACGGGATGACCTCCGCGGGGTGCCCGGAGCGAATCGCGGAGAATTCCGCAAGGTCGACGATCGTGCGGGCGAATTTGAGGATTCGGTCGTAGGCGTGGATCGGACTTTCAGATGGAGATCGCACTCAGCAGGTTTCGTTCGACCGCTCCAGGCTCGGGGACTGTTCGTAACTGTGGAGCAACGTCTCCACTCGATTTCGTTCGGGAAGCAGAACGCGGAAATATCGCTCAGCGACCAGTCCGCCTCCCAAAGCAAGCGCGACGGCGAACAAAAGAGCCATGAATCCGAGGTCACGTGCCTCGATCTTTCCGGTCGCGGCAAGTTGGTGAAGCATGAAAGGCAAGCTGATGGCGAAGGCCAGTTGAAGGAAGGCGATCACCCTATGCCTAGTGCGAGACGCGTGATTTTCGGCCAGAGTTTCGCGCAAAGCATCCACGATCGACCGGTTCGCTTTGGCAGCGGCATTGCCGCGGACGAGAAAACTGTGCCAGAAGAAAGCGAGCACAAACCAAAGGGGAAGAATAAGGGGCAGCAATATCCAGTCGGTCGCGGCCTGGAATTTTTCGCTATGCGCTACCCACCACGCCGTCCGGGCGGTGATGAATATAACCAGAAGCGCGGTCCAGACGAGCCACACTAAGCCAACCATGCGTTGACGGCGCAGTCGGCGGGCGAGCGACTTCGTCAGACGAGAGGCCGTGAGGGGATCGATCTGATTGGCGGGGGAAGTCCAGGCGGAGTGAATGTCGGCGTCGTTCATGATGGGTCTTGGTTCAAAAGTGTGGCAAGGCGTTCGCGGATTCGTTTCAGGCGAACTCCAACATTGCTCTCGGAAAGGCCGTGGATGTCGGCCATGTGGCGGTAACTCACGCCGTCGAGGGAGAGGAGAATAAGGGAGCGATCCGCCGGAGGTAGCAGTCGGATGGCCGCATAAATGCACTCGAGGCGCTCACGATCTTGCTCCCGTTGCTCGGGAGCAGGCTCGTTCGAGGCAAATGCCTCAAAGGTCGCGATTTTTCGTTGGTAAGTCCGCTGGCTGCGCCGCCACATCATCGCGGCATTGTGGGAGACACGATAAATGAAAGTCGAAGCGCTGGCGTGGCCACGGAAGGCAGGAATGGCATTCCAGACGGCCAGGGTCAATTCCTGCAGGAGATCGTAGCGATCGGACGGTTCGGAAAAGGCGTTCACCACACGGTGCAGGATGGCGGCGTGGTCGCGCATCCATTGTTCGAAACGGGGCCTGTTGCTCGGCGGGTGTCATCAATTTGCCTTTTCCTTATTGGGAGCCCGCCGGGGCGATTTCTTACACAGAACTTTGCACGAATGAAGCAACGCCAGAAAATACAGTGCTCAGTTCCCGCTTACCGTTTGCGAGGACTGTGGATCACCGCCAAAGATTCCGATCCAACGTGCGGTATCGGATCGCCTCGGCGAGATGTTCCGTTCCAATCGCTGGGGACTCTGCGAGGTCGGCGATCGTGCGCGCGACTTTGAGAATGCGGTCGTAAGCACGAAGTCGATTCTCAGGCGGAGATATTGCCGCCGCATCCGAGAACTTCGGTTTTTAAATCCCGCGGAGTAACGCCGTCGCTTGAAGGACAATCGGGTTTTATCAGCTGGCTATTAGCAACGAAGAGTGCGAGCCCGGAAAGGGCACTCGAAACCGGGACGAGCAACAGCCCCCATTTGAGACCGTTGGAGTTTTGGGATGTGCGCGTCGCGTCGCTGATCATGCCGACGAAGAGCGGGCCGAGGGCAGGGCCCAGGAGCGTCGAGCCGATCAGCACAAGGCTGGAGGCCTTTGCCTGCTTTCCCGGCCCGGCCACCCGATGCGCGGTGCCGAAAGCCCAGGGAAGAAGGAATGCAAACGACAGCATCCCGGGCACAAACAGCAAGATGGCCATCCACCCCGCTGGCGCGAACAGCGCCGCAAATGTCGCCACGCTCGCAACGAGGAAGAGCACCGCCGGTGCCCGAAGGGGGCCGTGGGCGCCAGATCGGACAGCCCGATCGAACCCGCGCCCGCCGAGCAGCGTTCCGACGGTTCCCAAGGTCCCCTGGAGCAGGCCAAATGTCAGCCCCACCTCGCTCGCCGTGTATCCATAGGGGCGAATCAGGAGCGGCGCGGCGAAGGCGTAAAACGGCGCGGACGCAAAGCCGAGCCCCCCCGCTCCGATGAACAACCGGCGAAATGCGGGCGAGACGAGCAACCAGCGACTCGACCGTAGGAACGGCTCGCCTTGTCCCGCCGTGCGGGCCATCGCCGGCGTCGCTCCGATCCACACTCCGACGGGCAGAGCGATCAGAATACCCGTCGCGTCAGCCCCGAACATTGCAGCCCTTCATCCGTGCGTGTCGCCGATGCGACCGCCCACCGCGAATCCGAGCATCGCTCCGATCGGAAGGCCCATGGAGTAGATCCCGATTGCCATCCCCCGGGTTCTTGGGCCTGATCTTCCGGGCGATCAACGCGTGACTCGCGGGAACCGCGCCCGCCTCGCCGAAGGCGACCCCCGAAACGCGCGAGGGAGAGAGCCAGAAAGCTCGCGGCCAGTCCTCCGGGAGTGCGGCCATCACGCTCCATACCAGGATGCAGGCGATCAAAACGACTTGGGGCGCGCCGCGATCAGCCCACCGGGCCAGTGGCAGCGCCATCAACGTGAATCAGACGGCGAATGCGACGCCCGTCATGAGGCCGAGCTGCGTGTCGCTGAGCCCCAGGTCGGTCTTGATCGACTCCGCAAGGATGAAGGGAAGAATTCGGTCGATCTGGCAAAGCACGCTGACGAGAAACAGCACCGTCAGCGCGGCGCCGGCCCGCCATCCCGAAAGGTAGGCGTCTGCGACTTCCGCGCCCCGGGAACGCGAAGGGATGGTGTCTTCACGGCAATCTCCAAGCGGATGCCGGGATCGTCACGCCCGAGAGGCGCCCGGAGATTTCCCACAGCCGGGACGCCGCCTCGACATCGAGCGCTTGTTTCGGAATCACCGCCTCCGTGGGCGCGCCTCGCATTTCCGCGAAGCCCGCCGGCCCGTAGTAGCCGCCTCCCCTCGCATCCGGCGAGGTAGCGGCGAACAGCGAGGGCCATGCTCCGTGGGACGCAGGCTGAAAAAGAAACCACAGGAGGCTGCGCGCCACTCCCTGAAAACTCCTGCGTCCGGCGCCGTTGTGGATGAGATCGGTGCGCGATATGCCGGGGTGCGCGGCGATGCTGGCGACGCCCCACCGCCCCGCCTCGCTCCGCCGCTGGAGTTCCAGCGCAAACATCAGGCATGCCAGCTTCGATTGGCTGTAGGATCGCATCGGCCGATAGCTCCGCTCCGCCTGCAGATCGTCGAAACGGATCGCCCCGCCGCGTGCGGCAATGCTCGACAGCGTGACCACTCGCGGATGCGCCCCCTCGCACAGCAGCGGCATGAGCTGCGCCGTGAGCGCGAAGTGGCCGAGATAGTTGGTGCCTAGCTGCAGCTCGAACCCGTCCGCCGTTTCCCGGCGCTTCGGCGGGTTCATCACGGCGGCGTTGTTGATCAGCACGTCAAGACTGCCCCGCTGGCTCCGGAGCCTCGCGCCAAAATCCGCCACGGACTCGAGGCTGGCCAGATCAACCCGCTCGAAGCGGACGTTCGCCGCCGGCACCGCGCTGCGGATCTTCGCGATCGCTTCCGCGCCCTTGTGGATATTCCGCCCCGCGATGATTACCTCCGCACCCGCACGCGCGAGCTCCAGGGCCGTGTGAAATCCGATTCCACCCGTGCCGGTCACGACGACCGACCGCTCATGCTGAGGGGGCATTTCCGCGAACGTCCAGTTTCCAGCGATACTCCGAGTCGTCGATATCTTTTCCATATTTTAAATGACTGTCCAGTCGCTCTATTTTGCGGTATAAAAATCAATGAATGGCCCGCCAGAAGGCCTCGAATCCGACCTTGCAATGCTCCTTCGCATTCGCGGGGTCGCTGATCATGTAATCCATCGTCGCGTCGGCGAGAGAGTTCATAATCGCACCGGCAAAACTCATCGGAGAGTTTCGCAGCGAGCCGGTGACCCGCATCTGCTCCATTAAATCGATGAAACCCGCCATGATCCGGGAGCCGGCGGCGCGGCTCTCCGGCGTGATCTGATCCGAAACACTCAGCTGCGCCACCACGCGGCGTTTTCCGGGATTGGAGGTGGCCCACTCCATCCAGTTCGACCAGACGTGGAACGCTTGCTTGCGAAGCGCGGCTTTTGCCGGGAGATCCGCGAGAGCCGCAGCCGCCATGTCGGATTTGATCTCGAGATAGAGCTGGTTGAACAAATCCGCCTTCGTCTCGAAATAGGTGAATAGCGAGCCGTTCGAAACACCCGCCTCCTTCGCGATCGTCGCGGTCGGCGCGCTCAGGCCCTGAGCGACGATCACACGAGTAGCCGCGTCCATGATAGCGGTGCGCTTGTCGGTGCTTTTCGGACGGGCCACGAGTCGAGCCATATATTTGAGTGACTGGCCAGTCAATTATTTATCGTGCCGCGATCACCGCCAGAGATTGCGATCCAACGTGCGGTATTGGATCGCTTCCGCGACATGTTCGGGGCGAATCGTTGCGGCCTCCGCGAGATCCGCGATCGTGCGCGAGACTTTCAGGATGCGGTCGTAGGCGCGGGCGCTGAGCTGGAGTTCGGTCATCGCGAGGCGGAGCATTTCGGTGCCTTCGGCGTCGAGCTTGCAGTGGGTCTTGAGCTGCCCGTGGGTCATGCCGGCATTCGTTCGGGCATGGCCACTGGAAAACCGTTTCGCCTGCACGGTGCGGGCGGCCACGACGCGCTCGCGAATGGCTTCGGAAGGCTCGGCGCGCTCGTCGCTGCTGAGATCCCTGAACTCCACCGCGGGCGTCTCGACGTGGATGTCGATGCGGTCGAGCAGGGGACCGGAGATGCGATTCCGGTAATTTTCCACCTGCCGCGGCGAGCAGCGGCACTCTCTTTTCGGATCGCCGAAATAACCGCAGGGGCAGGGATTCATCGCCGCGATCAGCATCACGTTCGCCGGGAAAACGACCGTGCCCGCGGCACGGCTAACCGTCACTTTCCGATCCTCGAGCGGCTGGCGCAGGACCTCCAGCGTCGAACGCTTGAATTCGGGGAGTTCGTCGAGAAACAACACGCCATTGTGGGCCATGCTCAACTCGCCGGGCGAGGGATTCGTGGAGCCGCCGATGAGGCCGACGTCGGAGATGGTGTGGTGCGGCGAGCGAAACGGGCGCACGCGACAGAAGCCGTCGCCGGCAAGCGCGCCGCTCACGCTGTGGACCTTCGTGGTCTCGATGGCCTCCTCGAGCGTGATCGGCGGCATGATCGTCGGGATGCGCTTCGAGAGCATCGATTTTCCGCTGCCGGGCGGACCGATCAACAACAGGGCGTGGTTTCCGGCAACGGCGACCTCGATCGCGCGTTTCACGAGCACCTGTCCCTTCACCTCTGCAAAGTCGAGCGCATCGACGGATGGCGCGTCTTCGCCGAAATCGGCCGCCGTCGGGGCGAGTTCCTTCTGGCGGGTGAGGAATTCGTAGGCCTCGCGGAGGCTGCGCACGCCGAACACATCGACGCCGGCAACCACCGCCGCCTCGGCGGCGTTCGCGAGCGGAAGGATCACGGCCTTCTTGCCTCGCCGGCGCGCCTCGAGCGCGATCGGCAATGCGCCCCGAATCGGGCGCACTTCGCCATTGAGACCGAGTTCGCCGGCGATGAGGCAGCGGTCGAGCCTCGGGACGTCGGCGCCGTCCGCGACGGTCACCATGCCGATGGCGATGGGCAGATCGAAGCTCGGCCCCTCCTTTTTAAGGTCCGCGGGAGCGAGGTTCACGGTCGTCCGCTGGCGGGGCCAGCGCAGGCCGCTATTGGCGATCGCCGTGGTCACGCGGTCGCGGCTTTCGCGCACCGAGGCGTCCGGCAGGCCCACCACGACGCGCACGGGATCGCCCGAGCCGGCGTTGACTTCCACCGTCACCTCCAGCGCGTCGACGCCTCGAAGCGCCGCGGAGAACACCCTTGTGAGCATGCGAAGGGTCTATCGACTCGGCCAGGATCGGCGAAGCGGAAAAGTCACCGGTTCAGGGCAGCCCCCCCTCACCGCCCTGCCCGCGGCCGGTTGCGTGCCGGCGAACACCTCGACATCTGACAAGCGGATTTGCAGCCGGCCCCCCTGCCGTCCCCCTGGGCCCTACTTCCGATGAAGTTCCCATTCACCCTTCCAATCGGGCGGCGGAGGATTCTCGCGGAGCTTCTGAATACGGTTTTTAAGAACGAGGGAAGGGCGATCGTCAGGACGCAGCTCCAGACAGGCCTGAAGCGCCTCCTCAGCGTCGTCCCAGTGGCGCAAGCGGTAGGCGGCGAGAGCGGTCGTCGAATGCTCGCAGAGTCTGAGGTCATCCAAAGAGACCTCATCGCGGAGTCCGACAAGGGAAAATGCCGTGGTCGGCTCTTCCTTTCCATGCACGACGAGAGTGTCGATTTCTCGCGCGACAATCGCGTCGCCAGCCTCCCGCCGCGTCGACTCGCAGATCAAGATCTGGGTGCCGTAGAAACGGTTTGCGGCCTCGAGTCGCGCAGCAAGGTTCACGCTGTCGCCGATGACCGTGTAACTCTGCGTATTTTCCGAGCCGATGTTCCCCACGACGACCTCACCGGTGCTGATGCCGATGCGTGCGTCCACGCGGGGCAGATTCTTTCGCAGCCCCGTAATCTCGGGAAGCCGGCGCTGAATCTCTTCAACCGCCCGCACCTGGGCGAGCGCGGACCGGCACGAAAGGAGGGCCCGATTTCCCCCGCCAATAAACGGATCGCCCCAGAATGCCATCACCGCATCGCCCATAAACTTATCGACCACGCCATGGCAGGCCTGGATGGCCTCGGCCTGGAGAGTGAAGTGTTGATTGAGAAGATTCACGACCCCGGCCGGCGTCAGCTGCTCACCGATGTTGGTGAAGCCAACGAGGTCTCCGAAGGAAACCGCCATCACCTGCCGCTCCCCTGCCAACGGTGCCGCGTCCGGGCCCGCCAGCACCCGATCGAGAATGCGAGGATCGATGTATTTTCCAAATGTCCGCCGAAGCTCCTCTTTGCGACGGAGTTCGCCAATGAAGTAATTGAACGATTGCGTGAGCCGCCCAATTTCATCGGAGGAGCGAACGGGAAGCTCGATGCTGAGATCCCCTCCCTCGACGGTGGCGAGGCCGCGAATGAGAGAACGCACCGGCTCGACGAGACGGCGCGTGGTCAGGGCGGCGACGGTGAGACCCAGGAGCACCGACGTGAATGTCGCAATCACCGTTGTCCAGAAAATGTGGGCGTGCTTCCGCGCCGATCCTGCTGACAGGGCGGCGATCATATCCGCCGTGAGTTTCTGCACATCGCTGCGCTGGGTCTGGAGCAGAGCCTGATAATCGTCGAGCAGGCGCAGGAGATCGACACCGCGGGAGAGCTCGCCCCTCCGCACGAGGTCAAGAATCTCCGCCTGACGCGTTGTGACGATCTCGAAGCTCGCATCGATCTGGTCGAGAAGCGCGCGGAGCCGGATGAGCATGGGGCCCTCTTCGGCAACGGGCGGCGGGTGAGCCAGAAGCTGCTGCGCATTCTCGATCTGCTGGGCCGCAAGAGCGGTATATGTTTCGTAGCTCCTGGACGCATCGGCAATGGCTTCCGCGCGGTCCGCGGTAGTCGTCAATCCTCCCAGCAGCCGCTCAAAGGCGATGCGCCGCCGCAGACCGACCTCGTTGAGGTTGTTGAGAACGCGGTCGAGCGGCGCGAAGTAACTGGAGATCTGCTGCAATTCGCTGCTGAGGACGGTGACCTGCCAGAGCAGGAAGGCCACCAGCAGGATCATGAGCAGCACCAGCCCCACCGCGAGACCGAAAATGCGGGACGCGATACTCGCGATGAACGGCATGACCGGGAAGAAGGCGGCTCTGCCTCAGGCTGCCCCGCCGAAAATCTCGGAAAGCGCTTTCAAGCCACTCGTTTGGATAATTCCCATGCCTTTGCCCGGAATGAACCAGATTCCCCGGTTGTGCGAGCGGCTGTAGAGCAACTGGACTCCATCGGGCAACTCGGCATGATGAATCAAGGCTTCCGGATTTTCTGACAGAAAATTGAAGAACCGCTCCCGCCACGGATCATCCATATGGGGAAAAAGGCTTTCTCCGAGTGCAGTGACTTCCGCGCTGCTCAGCGGGCGAATGGATTGAGCGACGGCCTGTCGACGCTCCTCGAGAATTTCTTCAAAGTTCATGGAATCACTTGTCGAGCGAATGCTACTCGCACCTCGGCGTGAAAGGCCAACCTTCGAATCGAAATTTTCCGGCGGGTCGCATGCCCGTCAATCAGGCAGAGTGAACCCCGTCCGTTCGTCCATGTTTTGCGCTCGGATCGCGCGCCTTTGATCCCGCTGAGCGGAGCGGTCATTATACCAGTTCTGCCGGCGTTGAAGCGCTTCTGTGCGGGCGTTCGAGCAGCCTCCCAGAAATGCGGTCGCCGACCCAATCGTCAGGAACAGCAGCAAAATGGAAGCCGAAGCGGGGAGGAAACGCATTCCGACTTTCTTAAGTCAGTCCACCCTGACAAAAAACAAGAATATCACGTCAACGGGTGTGAATGATTGCGACACACCGAAACCGTCCGGGCGCAAAAAAATCCCCCGCAGCCAGCTCGGGAAACGCAGATTGGTTCTCGTGTTTCCCATCCGGAAAGATAAGGTGGGCCAGGCTCAAGGGTTGACCGATCCGCAAGCCGTTCTCCCCAGAAATGAAAACTCGCAAGGTCATCGCCGCCGCCCGTCGTTTCTCCCAGCCCTACCGCGTGACGAACGGAAAAAAGTTCCGCCTCGCGGATATCGATCCTGGTGATACGGGCGAGCTGAAATCCGAGGATAAGCCGCGTGCGAAGGCCGCGCTGCAGACGGGCATCGAGGCCCTCGCGGAGTTGCAGGACACGCTCTACGCGCAGGACCGATGGTCGATCCTCCTCGTCTTCCAGGCGATGGACGCCGCGGGCAAGGACGGCACGATCAAGCACGTGATGTCGGGCGTGAATCCGCAGGGCTGCCAGGTCTCGTCGTTCAAGAGCCCGTCGAACGAAGACCTCGACCACGACTACCTCTGGCGGTGTGTGAAAGAGCTTCCCCAGCGCGGGCGGATCGGCATTTTCAACCGCAGCTACTACGAGGAGACGCTCGTCGTGCGCGTCCATCCGGAATTTCTGGCGGGCCAGAAACTGCCGAAGAAATGCGTGACAAAGCACATCTGGAAAGAGCGCTTCGAGGACATCCGAAACTTCGAGAGCTACCTCCATCGCAACGGCACGATCGTGCGAAAGTTTTTCCTCCACGTCTCGAAGGACGAGCAGCAGCGCCGCTTTCTCGACCGGCTCGACCGGCCGGAGAAGAACTGGAAGTTCTCGTCGAACGACGCGAAGGAGCGCGGCCACTGGGACGAATACATGAAGGCCTATGAGGCGATGATCCGCGCCACGGCGACGAAGGAATCGCCTTGGTATGTGGTGCCGGCGGACAACAAGTGGTTCACGCGGGTGATCGTCGCCGCGGCGGTGATCGATGCGCTGGCCTCGCTCGATTTGCACTACCCGCAGGTGAGTCCGGCGAAGCTCGAAGAGCTGGCCGAGGCGCGGCGGCTGCTCGTGGGCGGGGAGTGACCGGTCGGTCGGCTGATCCCGGTAATTTTCCAGAAAAATAGTCTCGCACCGTCTCAAGATGTGCGGCCCACTTGGCGCGATGGATGGTCTCAGCTATTTCGCCCTCGCGATCCTCTTTTTCGTCGTGCTGGTGCTCGCCTACGGGTTGATCGCGATCCACGACATCCCCTACAACATCGCCAAGGCGCGGAATCACCCGCACGCGGATGCGATCCATGCCGGCGGCTGGGTGAGCCTGTTCACGCTGCACGCCATCTGGCCGTTTCTCTGGTTGTGGGCCTACGCCTATCATCCCGAGCACGGCTATGCCGGGAAACCCGCCGACAAGACCGCGCCTCCCTCGCCGGGAGCGAAGGATGATCACGTCGCCGCGCTGCAAAGCCGCATCGCGGAACTCGAGGCCGAACTCGCCACCGCCAAAACGCCGAAATCCGAGTAACCATGGATCTCCTGCTCATCCTCACTTACGCGGCATTCGCCTACGCGGCATTCAAGCTGTTCAAGATTCCCGTCAACGGATTCACCCTGCTCACGGCCGCGCTCGGCGGCATCGCCCTCATCGGCGCACTGGTGCTCGGGATGAACTACAACCATCCCTTCACCAGCCAGGCGCGGTTTTATTTCACGACCACGCCGATCGTTCCCGGCGTGAGCGGCGTCGTGGTCGACGTCCCCGTCCAGCCGAATACGCCTTTGAAAGCCGGAGACGTGCTCTTTCGCATCGACCCGGCGCCGTTCAAGAACGCGGTTCAGGCCAAGGAAGCCGCCCTCGCCGACGCCGTGCAAGCCACGAGCCAGCTGCGGGCCTCGGCAGATCGTGCGCAGCAGCAATTTCAATCCGCCCAGGCGGCGCGAGCCGGCGCGAAGGACATCTTCGACCGGGCCACGAAACTCATCGCAAGCGGCTCGATCGCGCAGGCGCAATTCGAGAAGGCGAAGACCGATTTCCAGGCAGCCGATGCCGCGGCGGCCGCGGCGCGGTCCGAGGCCGAGCGCGCGCGATTGCAGGCGGACGCCACGCTCAGCGGCGTGAATACCGAGGTCGCGCGATTGCAGGCCGAGCTCGATACCGCGAAGTTCAACCTCGCGCAGTCCGTCGTGCGCGCGCCGTCGGACGGCACCGTCGTGCAAATGTTCCTGCGGCCCGGCATGTATGCGGCGTCGCTCCCGCTGCGCCCGGTGATGGTCTTCCTGCCAAAGGAGGCGCCAGTCTTCGCGGCCGCCTTCCTGCAGAACAGCGCTCAGCGCATCATTCAGAATTCGGACGCCGAGGTCATCCTGCCCGCCGTTCCGGGCCGGTTCTTCAAGGCCAGGGTCGACATGGTCGGCGCCTACATTCCGCAGGGCCAGCTCCAGCCCAGCGGCAACCTTGTCGATCCCGAGCAGATCCGGGGAACGGGCCGAATGCTTGTGACCATCGAGTTCACCGACGACCTCTCGAAATACCAGATCGTGCCGGGCAGCACCGGCGAAGTCGCAATCTACACCCACCACATGCACCACCTCGCGATCATGCGGAAGGTGCTGCTGCGGATGAAGTCCTGGACGAACTACCTCTTCAGCGACGGCCATTGAACCGCCACGCGGTTCGCCCGGGCCGCCGCGGCGCCGGGGCGGCTATTTGTCTTCGTCGATGACGGTGACCTTCTGCGTCTTCGAGTGAGTGCCCGCCGAGTTCTCCGCGTAGAACTTGAGGACCGTCTTTTTCACGAGCGGCTTGAACTTGAACTGCCATTTGCCGCCGGCCTTGATCGCGACGTGTTTGGTGAGGTTCTTGCCGGGCTTCTTCTTGTATTTGACGACGATCCCCGTGCCCGTAGCGGTGCCCTTGAGCTTCACCGTGCTCTTCGTGGTCTTGATCGTCTTTTTGCCGTCCACCTTCATCGTCGGGGTAACGGGCGCGGTGGAAGCGCTCCAGGCCCCAAAGGTCAGCTGCATCGAAGAGCCGGGGGTCACCGTGCCGTCGAACTTCGAGGGCACCTCGGGACCGGCGACCACCGGCGGAATCGGGCCGCCGTTCTCGTCGTAGGCAAAGCCGTAGGCGGAGCCCATGATCTGGCCGCGGGCATTGGCGCTGGCGCCGGCCGGGAGCAGGAAGATCGGCGTGCTGCCGACGGCCCCGGCGTGCATGAAGAGCGAGAAGAGATTCTGGGTCACGCCGGAGGGATACCAGTTCGCCTGCGTGCCCCAGTAGAGCGAGGTGCCGTTGTTCCCGGGCGTGGTGGCGGGATTCAGCGCGGCGGACGCGACGCCGACGCCGCGATTGAGCGCGGAGACGAGGAAGTTCTCGAGGCTGGCGAGCACCGAGGATTGCGCGGTATTCGGCGTAAACTGGATCGAGCTATCGGCAAAGAAGCCGCTGTTCCCGAAGACCATCTGACCGGGGGTGAGCATGAGCGCCAGGTAGGGCTGCTTGGAGAAGATATACTGCGAATTCGGCGCAGGATCGCCGCCGGCGAGGGGCGGAGAGAGCGTGAGCACGTTGCCGTTGATTGCGGAGATCGTCGTGACGGACTGGTTCGAGCTGTTTGGCGTAAGACCGGCGCCGGAGACAAACATGCCGGTCGTCAATCCGCTCACGGTGGACGCCAGCGTGAGCGTGGTCACGCCGCCGGCATTGTGAATGCTCCCGAGAATCTCGTCGCCGGCGTCGTCGGTGAGCGTGGAAACGCCAACGGGATTGAAGATGTAAAACACGGAGGCATCCGTCGCGCCGGTGAATTTCAGCGCGGGCAGCGAGACGCTCGTCCCGGGGTAAGTCTGCGTCACGGGGGCGACGGTGTAGGACTGGCCGGGAATGCCGGCGGGGTTCGAAACGACGCCCTGCACCTGCAGCGTCGAGGAGCCAAAGAGCGTCGTGAGATCCGTATTGAAGATCGTGTGGAGCGAACTGGTGAGATTGAGGAACTTTCCGGTGGAATCCTGTGCGGTGAGATAGGCGCCGGGATTCAGGATTCCCCCCGCCTGGCCGGCGATGCTGCCCGGCAGATAAACGAGATCGAGATACGGGGCGCCGGCCGTGCCTTCGGCCTGCATGAACGTCGTGTAGGCCGACAGGATGGAGGCGCGGGTGATGGCGGAATTCCCGAGCGGCTGGCCGTAGATGCTGCCTGCGGCCGAGGAGCCGTTCATCGAGATCGTGACCGGGAAGACAAAGCCGTCGACCGTCTGGATATCGACCGTGGCGTTCTGCGCCGAGGGATTCGGCGCCGGGATCGTCATCTCGACAATCGTGTAGGGCGGGTAGCTGGGATCGCCACCGGGATTCGGCGGTTGTTTGCCGAAGTCGACCGACGGGGCGGACTGGCCGTTCTGCACGATGAAGAAGTAGAAGCGGCCCCCATTGAACTCCGTGAGCGTGTCCAGCGAGATCGTGCTGATCTGTCCCGCTCCGGTGCCGACCGGGTAGCTCGAGACCGTGGCCCCCGCCGCGACGAGCGTGCCGGCCGGGCCAAGCACGAGATTGCTGCCGGTGCTGAAGCCCATCACGTAGATCGAATAATCCGGCGCGGGCAGGCCGGTCGCATTCGTGAGGCTGATCGTGTAATTGGCCGCCAGCGCTTGCGCGGGAATGAAGGCGGAAACGGCAAGAGCGCACGCAGCGACAAAAGCGCTGAGAGAGAACGGCTTCATGAAGCCGAGCGTATCGCCGGGGAACAAGCGCTGTCGAGGAATCCACCCGGAAAACATGCGCCGCGTCGAGAAATCATTCGCCGCGCAAGGCGAGGGTTTGCTAAGACACGTCCATGGGATCGCTCCTCCTCGCCCGCTTGCGTCAGCGGGCAGACGACCCCGGGTGTCGGCACCTTTCGCGCTGAACGGCCATGGCGAAAAGGGTGCCCAGGGAAATGGAGTTTTGCGTGGTTTCGGCCGGCGGGGTTGCCACGACGCGGCTGATCTCGCATTTTGCCGGGCGGCGTTGCGTGAACTCCCTTTGCGACGAGGACAGCCTGAAGCACCTGCCCGTGCCGCCGGTGAGCTTCAATCCGCGTTTCCGCTACATCTACCTTTTCGGTGACCCCGTGCCGGCGATCATTTCACTGTTCCGTCGCGGCTATCAGACGCCGCAGGCGCGCAAGCTCCAGCGCGGATGTCGCGGCCCCCGCCCCGGCCCGGAAATGACGATCGAGGACTACGCCCGGGGCGGACGCGATCTCTTCGGCTTCGAGCGCCATTTCGACAACTATTTCGAGCGCCACCTCATCCACCCCACGCTCTTCGTGCGCTACGAGGCCCTTTGGGAAAATCTCGACGCGATCCGCGACTTCCTCGGCTTCGACGCGGAGGAGTTTCGAGACTTCGCACCGCGCTGCCGGCGGCAGTCGGAGGATCGCCCACTCTGCCCCGTCGCCTTTGGCCAGCTTCGGGCCATTTACCGACCGTTCATCGACCGGCTGGAGGCGATGCCGGATGCCTTCGTGCGCGGCGAACACCTCGCGGGACATCGCGGCCATCTTTTCTTCTCCGCAAACCTGCGCCTCGCGGCGGTCAACGCCCTGAAGGACCGCCTCCGCTCGGCGCATCGACTCTACGGCGAGTAACCGCTACTCGACCGCGGCGGCGTTTGCCTCGATCGCGTCGGCCAGTTCGCACGCCCAGCGCGGCAGCCGTTCGTCGTGGTCCAGATCGCAGACCTCGCACGGCAACAGGCGAGTCGCTCCGGCGTTCTCGAGCAACTGATCGCAATTCCGGCCAAAGCCGCAGAACTCATCGTAGCTCGAGTCTCCGAGTGCAAAGACGGCGAAGCGGAGGGCGCTCAGGCTGCCGGCCTTGAGCACCTGGAGGTCTTCGTAGAAGGGGATGGCGTCGTCCGGCGGCTCGCCTTCGCCCCACGTGCTCACCACAAGCAGCGCGATCGACTCCCTGGCAAGAGACGACGCATCGTAGTGCGCGAGATTTTCCTTCCGGGCGGTGAAGCCGCGCTCCTTCAGCGCGAGTTCGAGGTCGATGGCGCAGCCTTCGGCGTTGCCCGTCATGGTGGCGAACAGAATGGTGATCGGTGGTTTCATAAATGGTCGATGGCGGTGTTCAGGAAATCCGCCCATTCGTCCTCGGCCATGCCCGCCGGCGCGGCGAGCGCGAGGCGCAGGGCGCCGTCTTCGGAAAATGATTTGAATTGCAGGCTCGCGTGACGCCCGTTGCGCGCGGCCGGGCCGTGCAGGACTTGCGTGGAGAGCCGGTCGGGATCGAAATGCAGCCCGACCGTATCGTCGCTGGTAAAGAGCCACGATCCCCGCGCTCGCACGCTGCGCGGCGTGAGTTCGCTGCTCTGCACGATCCCTTCGTTGCCGACGACGACACGCAGCGTCGCCTCCTGCTCACACGCATATTGCAGGATGCCTTCGAGCGCCTGCCCGGGCAGCTCCACCACCTCGTCGTAGTCGAGCCAGTGCCGCTGTTGCACGGTTTGCCAGCGCGAGGGGGCGAACGCCGGAGCGGGCGCGGCATTCGTAAATTCGCCGATGGCCTGATGATGTTCCACCCACTCGACAAATCGGTCCGGCAAGCTGCTGCCCGTGAGGCAGACCTTGTGGATCACCGCATTCGTGCAATCGCGAAACTCGATCGTCTGCGAGGCGCCACTGCCGCCGTGATGATGGCACACGACCGCGCCGCCGCCCCACGGCACGAACTCGATGTCGAGCGAACCATCCACGGCCTGCGCCCGCAGGAAATTCTCGCTGAAGGTGAGCGCGGGATACTCCCGCCGCTCGCCGAGAATCGCGCCCTCGTTGCCGGTCACGACAAGCACTTCGCCCAGCTTCGGCGCGCCATGCAGCATCTGCGCAAATTCGTTCCAAAGCCGGATGGAGCAGCACTCCCCGGAGCGGCGCGCATTGCCTGGCGTGGCGATCGCGAGCAACCGCGCCGTCAGCGCATCGGCATGGAGCGCACGTCCGGCAGATCCGGCTTCCGACCGGCGAAAGGAATTGTCTTCGGCATCCATGAGCGCGGCGACCCTAGAAGCCGGACCACGACGATCGCTAACGGTCGCTTGCGAATGTTTGATCGCTGCTTGCGAATGTTCCGCCCGCAAATCGGCATGCCGCCCGCAGCATTGCGTGCACGCCGGGCTCCACCGCCTCGAGATAGCCGACGGCATCGTGGCGCCACCGCTCGTGCATCGTCACCAGGTGATCGTCGGGAAGCGCGCCCGGCCGCGGCATCGCGGGGTCGTAGGGCAGCTCGAGCGTGATCATTGCGGGCGCGGAGCCGTCGGGATACGCAAGCCCATAGCCGCACCACTGCCCGAGCGAGCCGGGGCAGTCCGCCTGGATCAGCTGGAGATGATGCTGGCCGCGGAGGGGATCCGTCACCCGAAGTCGATAGGGCGCCCGCTGCCCGGGCGAAGGTGCGGCCCACATGGCCTCGGCAAGCGGCGTGGATTGCGCACCATCGGCATCGAGCTCCGCAAGCGCCCAATGCAGGGCGACGATCTTCGCCGGTCGCCACCCGAGGATGGCGTCGCGCAGGATGCGCGTCTCCGGCTCGGACCACGGCGCCGGGCCCGGGGGCTCCTCGCTATCGGCGCGCCAGTTGAAGCCGCAGTTGCGGTTGGGGTCCACGCCACGGGCGTTCACCCGCGTCCCGGCCTCGAGTCCGTCGGGATTCGCGCAGGAAATGATTGCCACCGGCTCCGCCAGCTCGAGCCGGCGGAAGCTTTCCAGCAGGTCCACCGTCGCGGGTTCGTCGCCATGCTGGCCGCCGATCAGCAGCGTAAGATTCGGCGGCGGCGCGGCGGGATCGAAATTTCGCCAGGCCAGAATTTCCCGCCCGAGGACGGAGAAGCCGAGAACTTGTGGATGAAGAGGGCCCCCGGACATTCGCGCGTGGCCGCAACGCTTCCAGAAACCGCCGCATCGTGAAAAGATAATCCGCCGATGAAGCTCACCTGGGTCACCCGCGAACTGCATCCGCGCCGCGTATTCCGGATCAGCCGGGCTCGTCGGCGCGAGGTGCGCAACGTCTTCGTGCGGCTCGAGCACGACGGCATCGCAGGCTACGGGGAGGCGTCGCCGAATGCTTTCTACGACGAGACGTGGGAAGGCGTCGGCGCCCGTCTCGAGGCCGCCCGCGACTGGCTCGAAAGGCTCGAGATCACGACCGTCGCCGAGCTCGAAGCTGCCTGGAACGAAGGCTGGACTCGCCTCCGCCCCTCCCGCGCGGCCCAGTGCGCGATCGACCTCGCGCTGTGGGATTGGCTCGCTCGTCGAGAGCGAAAATCGGTCACCGAGCTCGCCTGGAATCAGCCCGCCACACCGGTGAAGACCTTTTGCACGATCGGCCTTTCCACCGCAGAGGAGCTTCCCGAGAAAGTCGCCGAACTCGCCGGCTTTCCCTGCATCAAGATCAAATCCGACGCCACGGCCGATCTTGCGACGGTGCGATTCGTCCGCGAGCGCAGCGATGCCCTGCTCGCGGTGGACGCCAACTGTGCGTGGACCGGGCGCGACCTCGCCGCGCTCACCCGGGAGCTCGCGCAGCTCGGCGTGAACTTCCTCGAACAACCTCTTCCCGTTGATGCGGACGACGCTCTCCCGGCGGGGCTCGCCCTCCCGACCTTCGCGGACGAGAGCTGCGTCACCGAAGCCGACGTCGAGCGTGTCGCGGAAAGATTCTCCGGCTTCAACATCAAGCTCGTGAAATGCGGCGGCCTCACGCCCGCCCGCCGGATGGCGCGACGCGGCCGTGAACTCGGCCGGCAGCTCATGGTCGGCTGCATGCTGGAAAGCAGCGCATTGATCGCCGCCGGCGCCGCGATCGCCCAACGAACCGACCATGCCGATCTCGACGGCGCGTGGTTGATCGGTGACGATCCATTCCTCGGCTGGCGCTTTGATCGAGGCGTGCTCCAGCCGCCCGCGGCGTCCGGTCTGGGCATCGAGCCGCAGCCGGGATTGTTTCCGGATTAGGCGATCGGCCGCGATTCTGGATCGCGCCCTGCTTGCCTGAATCCCATGTCTGGAGCTTTCCCTCGCGTGCTCGCCATCCTCCTGGCGATCCCGACGATTTTGCCAGCCGGGCCCGCGACAGACGACGCCTTCGCGGGCGTGGATGCCAACTACTCGCTCGGCATGGAGAAGGCCGGGCGGACGTGGAACTGGGACGGCAGGAAGGAGGATCTCTTCACGGGCATGGCGGCTCGCGGCGTGCGGGGGTTTCGCGTGCGTCTGTGGACAGGTGACGACGGCCCGAATGGCAAAAACTACGCGACCGAAATTGTGAAGCGCGCGCTGGCCGGCGGGCTGGAGCCGTATCTCGTCATTTTTCTCAGCGAGGATTGGGCGGACCTTATGAAACAACCCGCGCCGACCATCTGGAGAGACCTCGACCTGCCGAAGCGCGCCGAAGCCGTGCGCGCCTATTCCCGCGACATCGTCACGCATTTCCGAAAAGTCGGCCTGCGCAGTCACCTCTACGAAATCGGCAACGAGATCGACTACGGGATCTGCGGCGTTTATCCGGGCAAGAGCACCAGGAAAAATGCCGAGGGCCTCTCGCGGACCTGCTGGCCCCAGGCGGCGGAACTCATTCGCGCAAGCCAGCAGGGCGTGCTCGAAGCGGACCCGGACGCGAAATTTCTTCTGCACATTTCGCACTGGTGGGACGCGGATTTCTGCATCGCCTTCTTCCGGTTCATGCTCGCGCACGACGTTCGCGTGGATTACGCGGGCCTCTCGTATTTCCCGTCATCGAACATCGGCGGCTCGCTCGAGATGTCGCAGTTCGGCGCGGTCGTCCGCGCGCTGCACGCCGCGATCGATCGCCCGATCATCGTGCCGGAGAGCGGCTATCCGAGCACCGCGGACTTCAAAGGCCAGTTCTCGCGATGGAAGAAGGCGACTCCCGGCTACCCGCTCACGCCCGAGGGTCAGCAACGCTGGCTGAAAGACTTCCTCGATTACTGCGCGCACGAGCCGGCCATCGCGTCCGTCTATTCCTGGAGTCCGGAATGGTGCGGGGCGGGGATGTGGGAAGCCTTCGCGCTGTTCGACGCCGACGGAGCGGCCCGCCCGGCCTGGGCGGCCTTTGCCAAATCGCGGGCGGAGCGGCCCGCCCCGAAGAACTGGCGTTATTTCGAAGCCCGCGGCGACCGGCTTTATCCCGTGCCGATCGAGGAGGCCCGCAAGCAGGCCGAGCCCATCCTGAAAAAGGAACTCGCGGCAGCCGGCCGCGTGAACACCGGCTACATCAACGCCATCAGCGCCCGCGAACTCCTCGTCGGCGGCTACCGGGTCAACCTGCGTGCGACCCTTTCCGGGAACCTCGATCTCGATCTTCAGGAAAGCGCCAGCGCGCCGCCGTGGAAGGAGCAACTGGCCTCGCTCGATTCCACGAAGGAACGCGTCGTCATCTTTGCTCGCGAGCCCGACTCCGCCTTCGTCGCGGAGGTTCTCGCGGCCGCTGGCGATCGCGGGATCGAGGCCGTGGTTCATCGCATCGATCCCGACCAGCCTCTGAAATTTGGCCAAACAGCCGGTGTGCCGCCGACATCGAATGGCTCCGAATAAATCCAATGCGCGTTCCGGAGCGATCTCACCCTAAGGCGTCGGCGACTCGGTTGTTTCGACCCGCGTGCCGAAAAATCACTCCTTGCCACGATAATGCAGGCGCAATTTCCAAAATGGCGTAGTCTCCCCAAGGTTCCCCTCCTCCCGTGAACTCCCCCTCCCGGCTCTCCGTCGTTTGCGCAGCCTTCGCCGGCGCGGCGTCGCTCCTGCCTGCGTGGGGCTTTGACGGGAACGGAAACGGCCTGAGTGACGTCTGGGAGCAGCGCTACAGCGCGCAATCTCTCGCGCCAGCGGAGGACGCGGACGGCGACGGCCAGAGCAATGGCACCGAGGCCGCGAATGGCACGGATCCCTTTGACGCTCAATCCCGCACGGGAATTTCCAGCGTGCAACCCGCGGGCGGCGACATCGTGCTCACCGTGAAAACCCAGCCCGGCAAGCGCTACCGGATCATGCGCAGTTCCAGCCTCGCCCCGGGATCATGGACCGCGGAGGGTGCCGCGCAGCTCGCCACCGGATCGTCCCTGGAATTCCACGCGCCGCCCGGCTCGGATCCCGCTGTGTTCTTCGCCGTGAGCGTGGACGATGTGGACACCGACAACGACGGGCTGAGCGATTGGGAAGAGCGGCAGCTCCCGGGATTCGACCCCTCGAAGGCGCAGAGCGCCGTCGCCGGGCAGGACGACGGCGTCACGCTCGGCCAGCGCCTCGGCACTGGCGCGAATACCGTGAGCTTCGATGCCATCACGGCCACGGCCTACGAAAAAGACGGCACGGTCGGTGCGCTCCGGATCACCCGCACGAACGGCCTCGCCCCGCTCACGATTTCCCTCACGCGCAGCGGCAATCCGAACGCGCAAAAGGGCTCCGCGAGCGCCGGTGACTATCGGCTCGAGGACGCCGCCGGTCAGCCGATCACGGACAGCGTCACCCTTCCCTTTGGCGCAACGAGCGTCGACCTGCGCGTCGTGCCCGTCGCGGACAGTCTCCGGGAAGTGCCCGAAATGCTCACGCTCACGATTCCGGCCAGCCCGAAATATCAGCTCGGCGCAAGCAGCAGCGCGGCCGTCTCGATCTGCGATGCCTCGCGCGATCCGGCCAACGACCGCACCTTTCTCGCCTTTCTCGCGCCGGATTCCGGCGTGACGTCCTCCGCCTCCGGCATCTCGACCGTCCATCTCCGCGGTGACAACAGCGAGGCCCTCGTCGACCTCACGTTCAGCAGTCTCACCTCCGCCCAGGCCGCCGCGCACATCTACGCTCCGGGCAGCGGCGGCGACATCAAGGGCCTGCCTCGCGGCCAAGTCTCCGGCAGCGTGTGGTCGATCGTCGCGGCGCAGTTTTTCTCGACGGATCAGGCCGTGCTCGACGCCCTCTTTGCCGGCACGATTTCCGTGAACGTCCTCACCGGCAACTACCCCGATGGCGAGATTCGCGGCCCCTACTTGCTCAGCAACGGCTCGGCGAATCCACCCACGCCCGCGGATCCCCCGCCGATCGAGACACTCACCGGCGAGGACCTCCGACGCGACGTCGCCCGATTCCTCATCCAGTCCACCTTCGGGCCCACCCAGGCCAACATCGACGCCCTGGTCGACAGCGTGAATGACGCCGGGGGCAATCGCATCGCCGCCTACACGAACTGGATCGATTCCCAGTTCGCCCTCGATCAGACCCGGCTGCTCGACTACACGCAGGCCGCCGACGCCCAGGAATGGGCCCTCCGCGGCACCGATCCCATCAACTACACCTCGACGACCGGCGAGCCCGGCAACAACAACC
>DATCRI010000018.1 GCA_036569045.1 Chthoniobacterales bacterium
CCCCGAAGAGCGCCGCTCCAAGGAAAAGCAGATCTCCGACTCCGCCGCCCGGCTCGAGGCCGCGAAGACGCGGATGAAGCAGATCGAGGTCGAGCGCGGCAAGCTGCAGGTCGACGCCCAGGCCAAACGCGACGCGATCGCGCGCTACAAGACGCAGCAGTTCCAGACCCGCAAGAACGAGGAATTTGCCGCTCTCGGCCACGAGATCGCCGCCGCGGAGAAGGTGATCGTCGGCATCGAGGACCGCGAACTCGAGCTGATGGAAGAGGCGGAGACTCTTCGCCCCGCCATTGCCGAGGCCGAACGCGCCCATTCCGAGGAGAGGACGAAACTCGAAGGCCAGCTTGCGGAACTCACCCGGAAGACCGAAAACATTCAGACGCGCGTCGCCGAACTGTCGGCCGGTCGTCCCCCGCTCACCGAGGGCCTCGACGAGGATTTGCTCGATCTCTACACCCGCCTCTTCAAGAGCAAGAACGGCGCCGTCGTCGTCGAGCTCGAGCACGAAGTCTGCACCGGCTGCCACATGAAGGTCACCACGCAGACCTCGCTCGGCGTGAAGGCCGAGAAGGCAATCGTGCACTGCCCGAACTGCGGGCGCATCCTGCACCTGCCGGCCTAGTTCGCCGCCATTCGCTCCAGCGCCACGTAGCCGACGAGTTGCGCCGGGGCGAAAATGCCGGTCATCGCGCCGAGCCCGCGCGGCTCACGTCCGCTGGTGCCCCGAGAACTCGAAACTGTCGACGAGAGCCTGCCAGCTCGCCTCGATGATGTTCTCCGAGACGCCGACCGTGCCCCACGACTTCCGACCGTCCGTCGATTCGATGAGCACGCGCGTCCGCGCCGCGGTGCCCGATTTGCCATCGACGATGCGCACCTTGTAGTCGGTCAGCGAGACCTCGTCGATCCAGGCGTAGAACGGGCGCAGCGCCTTGCGCAGGGCGGCGTCGAGCGCGTTCACGGGGCCGTCGCCCTCCGCGACGACATACTCCGGTGTGCCGTCGACCATCAGCTTCACCGTGGCCTCGCAGGGATTGAACTCCGTCGTCGGCGCATAGCGGAAATGGCAGTGATACTCCTTGAGCGTGAACAGCGGCCGGCTCGCGCCGAACTGGCGTCGCACGAGCAGATCGAACGACGCATCGGCCGCCTCGAACTCGTAACCCTCGTTCTCGAGCCGCTTCACCTCGGCAAGAATCTTCGCCGCCTCGGGCGCGCCCTTTTCGAGCACGAAGCCGAGCTCCCGGGCCTTCGCGAGCACGTTGCTTTGCCCGGAGAGATCCGACACGACGATCGTCTGCCGGTTGCCGACGAGCTGCGGGTCGACGTGCTCGTAGCTGCGGGAAAGCTTCTGCACGGCGTGAACGTGCTGGCCGCCCTTGTGGGTGAACGCCGCGGCGCCAACGAACGGCGCGCGGATGTTCGGCGGCACGTTGGCGAGTTCATCGACGAAGAGCGACAGCTCGCGAAGCTGCGTGAGGTCCTCAACGACGGGAATGCCGAGCTTGAGCTGAAGATTCGCGGTGGTCGCGACGAGATCGCAATTCCCGACGCGCTCGCCGTAGCCGTTGATCGTGCCCTGCACCTGCGTGGCGCCAGCCGAAACGGCGGCGAGGGCGTTGGCAACGCCGAGGCCGCAGTCGTTGTGCGGATGAATCCCCACCGGTGCGCCCAGGGCGGCGATCGCGTCGCGCGTGGCCTGCGCGACGAAGTCCGGCAGCGAGCCGCCGTTCGTGTCGCAAAGGATCGCGAGGCTGGCGCCGGCCTCGTGCGCGGCCTTCAGCGTCGCCAGCGAATATGCGGCATCGTCGCGATAGCTGTCGAAGAAATGCTCGGCGTCGTAGAAGACCTCGCGGCCCCGTGCCTTCAGATACGCGACCGTCTCGGCGATCATCGCGAGATTTTCCTCGAGCGAGACGCCCAGCACCTCGGTGACCTGCATCGGCCACGTCTTGCCCACGATCGTCACGGCCGGCGTCTCCGCCTCGAGCAGCACGCGCACCTGGGCGTCGTCCTCGACCCGCGTGCGCCCGCGCCGCGTGGCGCCGAAGGCCGCGATCTTCGCGTGCTTCCAGTTGCGCTTCCGCACCTCGCGGAAGAATTCGGCGTCCTTCGGATTCGACCCCGGGAACCCCCCCTCGATGTAATCGATGCCAAACGCATCCAGCCGCTCCGCCACGCGAATCTTGTCCTGCACCGAAAAGGAAATGCCGGTGCCCTGCGTGCCATCACGCAGCGTGGTGTCATAAAGGTGGACGGATTTTTTCATCGCGGGGAACGGAGAGCCTAGGCGATGTCCCCGTTCCGGGCAAGATCGGCCCCGGCAAACTGCCGGTTGCGCTGCGGGGGAGGCCCTCGCTAGACTCCAGGGAAGTGTTTCAGGTGATTTTCAACAAGATCAGCGCAGCGGAAATGGCGGCGTTGCCGAAGGAATTGCAGCTCGAGCTGCTTTTCGAGTTCGAGGTGCTGCCGCAGGATCTGGACAACCTCGACGACGAGCGTTTTGGCCGCGTAAAGCGCGACGGTCGCCAGCTCCTTCGCTGCCGCGCACACGACTACCGCATTTATTTCAGCCCCCACCCCGACGGCATCGAGGTCCATCGCGTGCTGCACAAGAACACGATCCGCGACTTCCTTTTCCGCTCGAATCTTCCGATGACCGAGGAAGACGAGGCCCTTGGCAAGACCGGCGAGTTCTGGGAGCTGATTCACGAAGGCCAGGCCCACAAATGATTCCGTTCACCACCGAGGCCGAGCGCCTCGCGCAATTCCCCGTCGCCTCTGCCCAGATCTTCACCGGCCACGCCGGCGTCACCGCCCTGCCCCGCCGCGTGGCCGATGCCATGCGCGACCACGTCTCGCGCTCCTGCGAGCAGCATCAGGAATTCGGCGACGTGCTCAAGGACATCGCCCGCACGCGCGCACGTTGCGCGGAATTCATCGGAGCGCAGGCCGACGAGATCGCGCTCCTCGGCCCCACCTCGCTGGGCCTCAGCCTGTTCGCGAACGGCCTGGATTGGAAAGCCGGCGACGAGCTCGTCTGCTACCTCGATGACTACCCGGCCAACGTCTATCCGTGGCTGAATCTCCGCCGGCTCGGCGTCGAGGTGAAATTCCTGACGACGAGTCAGCTCGGCCGCATCACCCTCGCCGACGTCGAGGCCGCGCTGACGCCGCGCACGCGCATGGTGGCACTCGCCTCCTGCCATTTCCTCACCGGCTGGCGCATCGACGTCGACGCCATCGGCGCGCGTCTCCGCGAGCGCGGCGTGCTGTTCTCGCTCGACGCGATCCAGACGCTCGGCGCCGCCCCGCTCTCGGTGCGCCACGTGGATTTCCTCAGCGCCGACGCGCACAAGTGGATGCTCGGGCCGCTCGCGATGGGCATCGTCTATGTCGCGAAACGCCACTTCGCCGCGTGCCATCCCACGCTGCTGGGCGCATGGAACGTGCATTCGCCGCAGTTCATCACGCAGGACCAGATGTCCTTCCCCGACACCGCGCAACGCTACGAGCCCGGCGTGCTGAACATCACCGGCATGTATGGCATGCTCGCCGCGGTGGACATGCTGCTCGAAGCCGGGCTCCCCGCCATCGAAGGGCGCATCCTTGCCGCGCGGGATCACCTGCACGCCGCGCTCGAGGATCTGGGCTTCGAGTCGATCTCGCCCGGGCGCGACGATCCCGCGCGCTCCGGCATTCTCACGGTGCGCCATCCCGAACGCCCCGCCAGCCCGCTCTTCCGCGCGCTCGAGGCGGCGAAGATCACCGCGTCGCTGCGCAACACCCGCGACGGCCGCGCCTGGCTGCGCTTCAGCCCGCATTTCTACAACACGATCGACGAGATGGACCGCATCGTCGCCGTGCTGCGCGACGCAAGGTAGACGCGCAGCCGCCGCGCTCAGTTCGCGATCACCGTCGCGTAGATCGGCGGCGTTCCGTTCGTGTAGAGGATCTGGCTGGAGACGCGCAGCGTGGCTCCGAACGGCGTCGTGTCGATCTGGATGTAGAGGGTCCCCGCCGACGATCCGCTGCCGAAGGGCAGGGTCGCGCGCACCTTGCCGCCCCCCACCCGGTAAGTGCCGCTCGCCGACGCCTCGAATCCCGAGAGCCCCGGCAGGAGGTGGCTCACGGTCGCCCGGCCCTTCCGCAGCGAGATCACCTGCGTCGCGGAGACATTGTTGATCGTGCACTTGAGCGTGAACTTCGCGGCCTTCGCCGAGGCCTTCACCTTGGGGTTCGCATTCCCCACCACGCTCACCTCGCCCTGCGAAATGAGAATCAACCCCGAGCCGGAGCCGGCAAACCCCGCCAGGCTCTTCCCCTTCGCCGCGGCGACGCCGGGTCCGGCGACCACCGCCAGCAAGAAAACGAGAAACACCGGGCGCACGAGGGAGAGCAGGGAAGAAGACATCCCCGCCAAATGCCCCAGCGCGCCGCTCCTGTCAATTCCCATGCCGTTTTCACCGTGCCGGATCGGTTCCCGACCTTCCCGCAATTGACACCGCGAGGCCCCATCCGCCACTAATCTCCGGCGGAACGATGCTGCTCTTTCAAACCTACCTCGCCGTCATGCTCGGCGGCGCCCTCGGCTCCGCGGCCCGCATGGCCGTCTCGCTGTGGATCGCGGAACGCTACGCCCCCGGCTTCCCGCTTGGCACCCTCGTCGTTAACGTCGTCGGCTGCTTCATCATCGGCATCTTCGGCGGGCTCACCGGCCCCGGCGGCCCGCTCCTCGTCTCGCCCATCCTCCGCCAGGGCGTGATGGTCGGCATCCTCGGCGGCTTCACCACATTCTCCTCCTTCAGCCTGCAGACGCTCAGCCTTGCCAACGACGGCGAGTGGCTCTACGCCAGCCTCAACGTCGTCCTCTCCGTCGTCCTCTGCCTCGTCGCCGTCTGGATCGGCGCCGTCGCCGCGAATCTCCTCACCTCCCGCTAATCTCCCCCCTACGCCATGAACACGCCCGCCCTCCTGCGCATCCATCTCGGCGAGACCGACCGCTGCGACCACCAGCCCCTTTACGAAGCCATCGTCCTCAAGGCCCGCGAACGCCGGCTCGCCGGCGCCACCGTGCTGCGCAGCCCCCTCGGCTTCGGCGCCAGCAGCCACGTCCACACGGCGAAGATTCTCCAGCTCTCGACGGACCTCCCCATCATCGTCGAGATCGTCGACGACGAGGAAAAGCTCCGCGCCTTCTGGGCGGAAATCGCGCCGCTCATGGATGGCGGCCTCGCCACGCTCCAGCGCGTCGAGGTGCTCGCCTACTCGCCAAAAGCGGCGCCCACGGAGGGCTGACGCGCCCTCCCCTGCACTTTAATCGAGCGCCTTGTCCCAGGCCGCGATGCGGTCCGCCTGCGCCGTCAGCAGTTCCGCCGGTGAGTCGAGGATCTCGATCTTCGTGATCGTGTCGCCCTGCTTGATCGCGTTCACTACGTCCTGCCCCGCGGTCACTTCGCCAAAGACGGTGTGCTTGCCGTCCAGCCACGGCGTCGGCACGTGCGTGATGAAGAACTGGCTGCCATTCGTCTTCGGGCCGCGATTCGCCATCGAGAGGATGCCCGGCTTGTCGTGCTTCTGCGCCTTGTGGAACTCATCCTCGAACGTGTAGCCCGGGCCGCCCGCGCCCGTGCCCGTCGGGTCGCCACCCTGGATCATGAAGTCCGCGATCACGCGGTGAAACTTCAGGCCGTCGTAGTAACCACGCTGCGCGAGATTGATGAAATTGGCCACCGTCACGGGCGCCAGCGAAGCAAAAAGCGTGATGCTGATGTCGCCCTTGGAAGTCTTGAAGAGGATACGAATGTCTTTCATGAGAAAGCGCAAACCATTCCGCCTCCCCGCCGCGATGTAAAGTCACAATACCCCGCCACCCCGCGCGACCAGCTCCCGGCCCGCGCACAGTCAGAAAGGACGAACGAGCGGCGGGAATGACACGGCGAGGCCAGAGGTTAGCTGCAGCGCCTTGTTCGGCGGAAAGTCAGAAGGAGTGTAGAATCCCCCGATAGGTTCGATCTAATCGATTATTAATGACTTCGTCAGATAATCGAACCGTTGGATCAAAGGTAAATTTGAACTAACTTAACTCGAGAAGATTTTCCGCTTTTGATCAAAATTGCAGATTTGGGACAATCGAAATGGCGAGAAAAAAGAGCAATCAACTCCTGATTAGCCTTTCCATCAACGGGTGGCGACTTGATCTGTGCCACCCAAGGTCCATTAGTAGTTGCTTCCAAGGAACTCGATCTGGCATTGGGCTTCACCTTGACCTGAATGCTTCTCACTTGAACAGGAAAAGGGCTTAGCGGTATTGCCTTCGTCGGCTGGCTCGATGCGATGATCGGACCGGAGAACCAAGCGCCACGTTAAGCCTTACTTTCTCGATTGCTCGTTCACATAAAAGCGAATCGCCCGACGAATTTCATCCTGGCTGTCCGCAAGTTTCTCATGAGCTTTCATCGCTCTCCATCCGATCACCAGCCAAAGGATTGTGATAATCATCCCCCAGGCTCCCGCAATCACCATGATAAGTTCACCTTGTGCCATTGTCTGCTTATGAGTTTTGGTTGTGTTTGAATGTAACTTCTAGCGAAACTTTGCTACCCCGAACGGCCGCCCGAACTCTGTGAGGGCGCGGATGGAAAGGATTGACGGTTGGGAGAAAGTTACGCGTGGCGGCTAGGGGTTAGCTGCGGTGGTTTGTTTGGGCTTTAGTGTCAGAAAGGAAACGTCCTTGAATGCTTCGAGAAATGACATCCGTTCTTTTTGCATGAGATTCTGTTGTTTTTCACGCTCAGCGTCGTTGCCGCTGATTTTTGAAGTCAATGTGACTCGAAATAGTTCGTTGATGTTCAGGACGGTGATATAAATCTGACTCGCTTGATCTGTAGGAGAGAGCTGCCGGATGAAAACTGGAGAGTAATGAATTGGCTTACCCGCCCAATCGATCGCTTTCTCAATATCGTTTTCGCTGTGAAGCTCGGTGAAATGATGAGACTGCGCCCATGTGCGGAGTCTATCGATTGCCTCTTGTTGTTGCGATGCGTCAAGCTCTTCTCCGACAAGGTCCGCGTGAGAGATTATCGTTAAAGACGATTGGACAGATAAGCCAAACACGGAAAAAGCCAATGCAAGTAGTAAGCTCATGGAGATAATTTTCGTAAATAGCCAACGCCAAGCTCAGCTACCCCGAACGGGCGGACAACTCAGAAGGCGTATGAATGGAAAGGAAGGAAGGACGGTCGGAATCGCTGACGCGTCGTGGCCAGGGGTTAGCAGCAGCGTCTTGTTAGGGCTTTTCACTGTTTCCAAATTCGGGATGAGTATAAGTATATCCGAATTTCATACAAGCTGCATAGTCGGAGTGAAATTGAAGAAAGCGAAAACGCGGGGTATATTCGTTGGTGTAAAGTGATCGGCTGGAAAGATAAAAAAGTGCGACCAACAGTCCTGAAGCGGAAAGTAATAGATTACTCATGTTGGCTCGAGCAAAATACTTATCTCTTTCGTGTTTTATTTTGTTATAGTCCTGCCACCAATTTGGAGATTCAATGGTTTTCCATTGGATCCAAGGGACAAAATGAATTTTATATTCGGGCAGTTCGATTTTGGTGTCGCAAAAATGTTTATAGCGATGCAGTATAATTTCGCGATACCCCTTAATTGATCGCGGGTGATCATAAGATGTTAATCCGCGACATATCATTTTCATGATGACATCGACTTCCGCACAAGTTGCTAAATAAAGACGGCCAATCTCGGTGGAATAGCAGTTCATATTCTCTGGAGCTGGCTCCACATATCTCGATAGACGAATAAGGTCTTCGTCTAAAGCTTCAAAAAAGCGCCAATGAGAATACATATGCCCTGACAGTATCTTCGATTGAACGGGGTGATGGGGGGATGGGCACCGTGGGTTGCGGAGCGGGGTGATTGCTGGGGACCTTATTCTTTTTTTCCCTCCGTCTGCAAGGGGGGAGTGGCGCCGGGCGGGGTGGGACCGCGGCCGGCGCGCGTTTTTTTTGGGGTTGGTTGGCTGTTTGGTTACGGGGCGAGTTTGGTGGCGATGTCGCTGGCGGGGCCTTCGCCGCTGGCGCCGATGGCTTTGACGCGGAACCAGTAGCGTTTGCCGCTTTCCAGGCCGGCGATGGTGGTTTTGCTCTTGGTCTCGACTTTGGCGAAGGTCCAGTCGCTCTGGCCGTCGGGGCTGGCGCTTTGTTCGATGAGGTAGCTCTTGAGGCCGCGGCGGATGGGGTTCCAGCTAAGGTCGATCTCGCCGGCTTCGTCGCCGGCGGTGGCGGCGAGGTTCTCGACCTTGGGCATGGGGCCGACGGGGGCTTGCTCCTCGGAGGGCGTCATGCCGGCTTTGGCGATGATGGTGGGGTCGCCTTTGGCGATGTCGTCGACGGTGGAGGCCTCGGTGGTGAGGAGGGCCTCGAGGGTGTCGCGGCTGGCGCGGATGGCGAGGGTCTTGGCGGTGACTTGCTGCTGGAGGTTGGCGCGCTCCTTGAGGAGGTCGGTGATGGCTTTGGCGCCGTTGTTGAGCGCGGTGAGCGGGGGCTCGGGCGCGGGGAAGAGGGTGCCTTCGTTGCCCATGCTCTGGGCGATGAGGGTGGCGAGGTCGATGACTTCCTGGTCGGTGAGGCGGCTGAGTTCGAGTTTGGGTTTGATCATGGTGTGTGTGGGTTGGCTGATGGTGATGGGCGCCGGCGGCGAGGTGCCGTCGGGGCCTTTGCGCTGGGGGAAGATGGGCCGGCGAGTGCGGGGGCCGCCGGGCGGGCCGACAACAGGGCGACGGTGCCTGAGAATGGGGCCGCGTCGGGTGAGGAAGCGGCGGCGGCGACTGAAGATGCGGCTCTGTGGACTGAGGAAAGGGCTTTGCTGACTGACGGAGCCGTTTTGTTGGCTGAGGAAGCGGCTTCGTGTCCTGAAGAAGTCGCTTTGCAGACTGAGGAAGCCGCTTTGTGTGCTGAAGAAATCGCTCTGTGTGGTGAGGAAGCGGTTTTGTTGACTGAAGAAATGGCTTTGTCGGGTGACAAAGTCGTTTTGTGACCCTTGGCCGCGCCTCGGCGGGGAGCGAAAACCGGGCTGGGACCCGCGGGGACGGCCGGGAGTGGCGCGGGGGCGGCGCTCGGGGCTGCGGGGGATGGAAAGGTAGCCGGAATGACCTACCCATTAGAAGTTTCGCCTCCGAATGGTCAACAAGTTTCTCCCTTGGAAGGAAAACTTCGGAACAGCTCCCCTCGCCCGGCGCGGGGGCGGCCCGGACGATGCGCGGGGGCGGTGGCGTTTTCGTGTCACCTTCGCGCGTGACAGGGCCGGCGGCATGGTGGAAAGGTGCTGGCGATGAAACGCATCCTCTTTTTTGCCGTGACGGCCTGCGCCGTCACTCTCTCCAGCCTCCGGGCCGACGACGTCGCTGTGATCAAGACGACCGATGGCACGATGGTGGCCGAGTTCTGGCCGAAGGAGGCGCCTGGGACGGTGGCGAATTTCATCAAGCTGGCGAAGTCGGGCTTTTACAACGGGACGGCGTTTCACCGGATTATCCCGGGCTTCATGATCCAGGGTGGCGATCCGAATACGAAGGACCCCGCGAACGAGGCGAGCTATGGCACGGGCGGGCCGGGCTACACGATCAAGGCGGAGTTCAACGCGCACAAGCACGTGCGCGGCGTGCTCTCGATGGCGCGCACGAGCGATCCCGACAGCGCGGGCAGCCAGTTCTTCCTGATGCTGGGCGATGCCCCTCACCTCGACGGGCAATACACGGCCTTTGGCCAGCTCATCGAGGGTGACGACGTGCTGAAGAAGATCTCGGAGACGCCGACGACGATGTCGATGTCGGGCGAGCCGAGCAAGCCGACGAAGCGCGTGGAGATCAAGAGCATCGAGATCGTCGATCGCGAGAAGGCCCCGAAATGAAGATCAAAATCGGACTCGTTCAAAACCGCTGCTCGGCGGACGTCGACGCGAATTTCGCCGCCGCGGTGCGGGGCATCCGCGAGGCGGCCGGCCGCGGGGCCAACATCATCTGCCTGCAGGAACTCTTCCGCTCGCTGTATTTCTGCCAGCACGAGGAGCATGGGGAGTTCGAGCTCGCGGAGCCGATCCCCGGGCCATCGACGGACACGCTCACGGCGCTCGCGAAGGAGCTGGGCGTCGTCATCGTGGCGTCGCTCTTCGAGCGGCGCACGGCGGGCCTCTACCACAACACGGCGGCGATCATCGACGCGGACGGCACGTTGCTCGGGAAGTATCGCAAGATGCACATCCCGGACGACCCGCTCTTCTACGAGAAATTCTATTTCACGCCGGGCGACCTGGGCTTTCAGGCGTGGGACACGAAGTTTGGCAAGATCGGCGTGTGCGTGTGCTGGGACCAGTGGTATCCCGAGGCGGCGCGGCTCACCGCGCTGCGCGGCGCGCAGATCCTGTTCTACCCGACGGCGATCGGCTGGCACCCGAGCGAGAAGGAAAAATACGGCGACCGCCACCACAGCTCGTGGGAGACGATCCAGCGCGGCCACGCGATCGCGAATGGCTGCTACGTCGCGGCGCCGAACCGCGTGGGCCTGGAGACGCCGATCGGCGGCGATGGCATCGAGTTCTGGGGCCAGAGCTTCATCTGCGACCCGTCGGGGGTGATCCTCGACAAGGCGCCCGCGGACGAGGAGGCCGTGCTCGTCACCGAGATCGACCTCGCGACGGTGGACACGCAGCGCACGCACTGGCCCTTCCTGCGCGACCGGCGCATCGACGCCTACGGCGACATCACCCGGCGCCTGATCGACTGATGGCCGCGAAGCCGCGCGTCCTCCCGCTCGAGCACCAGCGCTCCCACGATTACGGGCACCTCATCCGGCGCTGGCGCTCCGTCGCCCGGGCGCGGGGCCTGCGCCTCACGCCCTACGCGGCGGCGAGCGGCTACGAGCTCTTCCACATCGCGCCGCGACGCCCCACGCCGGGTCGGCCGTGGATCTACCTCTCGGCGGGCATTCATGGCGACGAGACCGGCGCCACCGAGGGCCTGCTCGACTGGGCCGCGGCCACCGGCCTGCCGTTCACCGATTTCAACCTGCTCGTCTTCCCGTGCCTGAACCCGTGGGGCCTGGTGAACAACAGCCGCGTGGACGCCGATGGCCGCGACCTCAACCGCACCTACCACGACGACGCCGTGCCGCAGACCGCGGCGCACAAGGCCGCGCTCGCCGGCTGGCACACGTCCGATCTCGATGGGCGTCGCCCGTTCGCCCTCTCTCTCTGCCTGCACGAGGATTACGACGCGAACGGCGTTTATATTTACGAGATCCAGGGCGCACGCCCGTATTGGGCGGAGAGGCTTCTCGAGGCGTCCCGCCGGCACCTGCCTGCCGATACCCGCCGCAGCATCGAGGGCCGCAGCGCCCGCGCGGGAATTGTGCGTCGCGCGATCGACTTGGCATCAATGCCGCTACACCCCGAGGCATTCACATTGCATTTTCACCATGCGGAACGCACCTTCACCGCCGAAACGCCCTCCGAGGCGCACCTCGATGCCCGCGCGGCTGCCCATGCCGCCATCATCGAGCAGGCGGTGCGCCTCTGCCTCCAGGAATTCCCCCAGACATCCAAACGCTCAACGCCCCCCGATTAGCCAAAATATCATCCAAAACCCCTCCCCCCGATGAACCGCCACCTGCCCTCCGCCCTTCTCGCGCTGGCCCTGCCGCTCGCCAACGCCACCGCTGACGCCATCAAGCTCAAATCCGGGGAGGTCGTGGAAGGCAAGGTCATCGCCTCCGACGCGAAGAGCGTGACCGTCGAAGTGCAATTCTCGCCGACGATCACCGACGAGCGCACGATCGCCCGCTCCGACATCGCCGCCACGGTGCTCGTTTCGCCCGACGAGGCCGCCTTCGCCAGCATCCGCGCCCTCGAGATTCCCGCCACCGCTCTCGACGTCCGCGCGTATGACGAGGTTCTGAACAAGGATCTCCGCCCCTTCCTCAAGAGCTACCCCACCTCCACCCGCGTCACCGACGTGAAGGAGCTCATCAAAAATTTCGAGGCCGAGCGCGCCCGCGTCGCCGCCGGCGAGATCAAGGTCTCCGGCGTGTGGTATGACGCCGCCACGCGCACCGCCGAGGAATACCAGATCGACGCCGCCACCGAGCTCGCCGCCATGAAGCTGCAGCTCGCCGCGCAGAATTACCCCGGCGCCGTGAACAGCTTCGAGCAACTCGTCCGCTCGTTTCCGAACTCCGCCGCGTTTGCCGAGTCCTTCCCCCTCGGCAAAAAGGCCATCCTGAAACTCGAGCAGCAGCTCAGCTTCACGATCGGCAATCTTCCGCAGACCCTCGCCCGCCGGCAGGCCGCGATCGACCGCACGCCCGTCGAGCAGCGCCAGCCCATCCAGGCCGCCGCCGCCGCCGAGGATGCCCGTGCCGCCGCCGCCGCCGAGGCCGCGCAGAAGGCAAACGTCCACTTCTTTGCCATCCTGCCTTACGACGAAAAGGGCCTCCGCTCGATGCAGGAAGCGCTGAAATCCCTCGTCGACCAGCTCAAGCCCGTGGACGAGAAGCAACTCGCCGCCGGCGCGAAGCTCGTTCGCCAGGTGAACAACGAGCTTTCCACGAACCAGCTCGCCGCCGCGCAAACCACGCTCACGCAACTTTCCACCGCCTGGCCGCAATACGAGGGCCTCGGCCGTCTCCAGAGCCGGCTCTCGGCCGCGCAGCAGTCGACCGCAACCGCCACCGCTCGCGAGGCCAATCACCTCAAGGCCCAGGGCAAATGATTTCCGGCGCCCGGCGCGCCGACTCACGATTCCTCTTGCCCCGGCCGGGCATCCGCAGGCTCAATCCCCGGATGGCCCGCGCCGCTACCATTGACCGCAAGACCTCCGAAACCGACATCCAGCTCACGCTCGATGTCGATGGCTCGGGCACGTCCACTCTCCGCACCGGCATCCCGTTCTTCGACCACATGCTCACGCTCTTCGCGCGGCACGGTCTCTTCGATCTCGACGTGACGGCCAAAGGCGATCTCGACGTAGACTTTCACCACACCGTCGAGGACGCCGGCATCTGCCTCGGCCAGGCCTTCACCCGCGCCCTCGGCGACAAAAAGGGCATCCGCCGCTACGGCCACGCCTACGTCCCGATGGACGAGACGCTCGTCCGCGCCGTCGTGGACCTCAGCGGCCGTCCGTTTCTCGAATACCGCGCCCCCGGCGGCGTCGAGGCGATCAATGGCTTCTCGTTCCAGCTCGTCGAGGAATTCCTCCGCGGCTTCACGATGAACGCCCTCGCGAACGTCCACATCGAGATCCTCTACGGCCGCGACGCCCACCACATGGCCGAGGGCGTCTTCAAGGCGCTCGCCCGCGCCCTCGACGTCGCCACGCAGATCGATCCGCGAGTCACCGGCGTGCCCAGCACGAAGGGCGTGCTATAGTCGCGGCATGAATTCTCCGTCCATCGGCATCGTCGACTACGGCAGCGGCAACCTGCGCAGCGTCACCAAGGCGCTCGACACCGTCGGCGCACGCACGCAGCTCATCTCCACGCCCGCCGCGCTCGACGAGATCGATGCCGTCGTCGTGCCCGGCGTCGGCGCCTTCGGCGACTGCGCCCGCAACCTCCGCGCCACCGGCCTCTGGGAGCCGCTGCGCGAATGGATCGCCGCCGACCGCCCCTACCTCGGCATCTGCCTCGGCTATCAGCTCCTCTTCGAAAGCAGCGAGGAAACGCCCGGCATCGCCGGCCTCGGCGCCCTGCCCGGCATCGTCAAAAAATTCCCCGCCGGCGCGCTCAAGGTCCCGCACATGGGCTGGAACACGCTCACGCTGAACGCCCCCGGCGATCGCCTCTACCGCGATCTCCCGGCGGCCCCGAGCGTCTATTTCGTGCACTCGTATCACCCCGTGCCCGCCGACGCATCGCTCGTCACCGCCACCTGCGAATACGGCGACGGCTTCGCCGCCAGCGTCAGCCGCGGCGCCCTCAGCGCCTGCCAATTCCACCCCGAAAAAAGCCAGGCCACCGGCCTCGCCATCCTGAAAAATTTTGTCACATCCCTCGATGCTGTTGTTGCCTGCCATTGATCTGATGGGCGGCGAGGTCGTGCGCCTGCGCCGCGGAGAAGCCACCGAAAAGACCGTCTATTCGTCCGACCCGCCCGCCTTCGCGCGCAAGTGGGAGGCCGCCGGCGGGGACTGGCTCCATCTCGTCGACCTCGACGCCGCCTTCACCGGCGAGTCCCGCAACCTCGACGCGGTCCGCGCCATCTGCGCGTCCGTCTCGATTCCCTGCGAACTCGGCGGCGGCATGCGCAGCGAAGCCGCCATCCGCGCCGCGCTCGACGCCGGCATCTCCCGCGTCGTGATCGGCACCCGCGCCAGCGAATCCCTCGACTTCGTCCGCGACATGTGCGCGACCTTCAGCGGCGACCGGATCGCCGTCGGCATCGATGCCCGCCACGGCAAGGTCGCCGTGAAGGGCTGGACCGAGACCACCGAGCAGGACGCCACCGATCTCGCCCTCGCCGTCCAGGACGCCGGCGCTGGCACGATCATCTACACCGATATCGCGACCGACGGCATGCTCCAGGGCCCGAATTTCGCCGAGCTGGAAAAGCTGCTCGCCACCCTCGACTGCAACCTCGTCGCCAGCGGCGGCGTGTCGTCTCCGGACGACGTCCGCCGGCTCGCCACGATGCCCGGCCTCTACGGCGCCATCCTCGGCAAGGCCCTCTACGACGGCCACATTACCGGCGACCTGCGCCCGCTCGTCGCCGCCTGAGCACAAAAAAAGGGACACGCTCTCACGTGTCCCTCGCAGGCTGGATCGGAGGACCGCTCAGTTCTGCGCCGCCGGCGCCGGCGCGGCATTCGCGACTTCCTTGAGAAGCTTGAAGCCCTCGCGCGTGTAATCGAGCGCCGACATTCCGTCCGGGCTCGTGGCCGTGTCGGAAAAGATCATCCACTGCGCGTAGCCGAGGTTCGACGCGACTTCCGCAAAATCCTCCGGCGTCCCGCCGTATTCCGCCGCATAGATCCGCGCGATCGGCGCCGCGATTTCCTCCGACGGCGCGCCCTTCAGCACGAGGGAAAAACGCGCCACCTCTTCGCGAGCCAGCGCATCCGCGCCGCCGCCCTCGGTCGCCGGAACTTTCATCATCGCAAACTTCTCGGTCAGCGCCGTCGTCGCCTTGCTCTCGATCGCCGCCACCGTGTCGGCATTTTCTCCCCCCGTCGTGTCGATGCCCTTCAGGCTGCGCAGGGCATTCGTGCCCGCCACATCATTCTGCGCCATCCGGTAGGCCGTGAGCGGCGAGAGATTGAACTGCGACGAGTAGATTTTGTAACGCGCCACCACGGAGGCAAAGTTCTTGCCGTCCTTCCGGGCGATCCAGTCGTCGACGGTGAGCTTTGCCATTTCATTCGGATCGAATCCCTTCAGGTTGGGAGTGCGCGGCCAGATCACATAGACCAGAAACGCGGCGACGATCAGGAGGAGGACTTTGGTAATATTGCGCATAAGGGGAAGAAAAGCCTATGGGGTCCGACGATGCCGGGGAGCGCCTTCTCCCGCCAGTCCTTTTTCAAGAGCTTTTGACGATTCTCGCATTTCCCGCTGAACTGCCCCCGTCCACCGCGCGCCTCAAATCAAATCTTCCAGCTTCCACTTCGAAATGCCCGCCATCCTCGCCCTCGAAGACCTTGCCGCCGAATCCGACCGACTCCGCGCCGAAGGCCGCCGCCTCGTCCTCACCAACGGCTGCTTCGACATCCTTCACGCCGGCCACGTCGATTACCTCGAGCGCTCCCGCGCCCTCGGCGACGCCCTCGCCATCGCCATCAATTCCGACGCCTCCGTCCGCGCCCTCAAAGGCCCCTCCCGTCCCGTGAATTGCACCGAGGACCGCGCCCGCGTCCTTTCCGCCCTCCGCGCCGTCGACTACGTCACTGTCTACGACACCCAGCGCGCCACTGGCGTCATCCGCGCCATCCGCCCCGCCCTCTACGCGAAGGGTGGCGACTACACCCTCGAGACCCTCGACGCCGAGGAACGCGCCGCCCTCGAGGAAGCCGGCACCGAGATCCATTTGCTCCCCCTCGTCCCCGGCCGCTCCACCACCGCCATCATCGCCCGCGCGTCCCAGCCCCCCACTTCAACTTAAACTTCCCGACTTCAACTACCCCCCATACCCGCCA